>NZ_LZZL01000043.1:0-49402 GCF_002006495.1 Clostridium sp. BL-8 | reverse complement strand
AAGCAAGCGTTAGCTTGAGTACTTTATCATACCATAATAATAAAAGAAATTATGAAGTATTTTTACCAGTTTTAAACGAACTCATTAATAAAGTTCTAAGTATGGGTTCCGTAAATGAGTCCTTAAAGTGCTTTGGTTTAATTGAACTAATAGATTCTACTACCATAAGTATGAGATTAAATCTTTACCAATGGGCATTATTTAGATCTATCAAAGCCGGAGTAAAGATTCATACAAGATTTGATTTGAATAAAGGTATTCCCGATGCATTTGTTGTTACAAATGCTGTCGAACATGATAAAATTGCTATGGATTCCTTAATTGATAGTGAACATTGTATATATGTATTTGATAAGGTTTATTTAGATTATGAAAAATTTGATCAATACACTAAAGACGAAAAATATTTTGTAACTAGATTAAAACATAATGGCGGTAGTTACAGAAATCAAGGACTTAAAAATAAGTCATAGTTATGAGCGCCTTTTAAATGTAGGAACTAAAATAATCTTTGACAAAATAGTAAAGCTTGGATCTAAATATACTTATCAAACAAAACAGGAATACCAACTTATAAAAATTGTAGATAAAACAGGTAAAGAGCTTACATTTATAACTAATATTGATGATCTTCTTAGTGAAGAAATTGCATTTCTGTACAAAAAATGTTGGGAAATAGAACTTTTTTTCAAGTGGATAAAACAAAACCTAAAATTTAAAACTTTTGTAGGACGATCATTAAATGCAGTGATGATACAGATAATCACTGGGATTATGACCTTCGCTATATTTTAAACTTATAGAACCATTAATTGAAACTAAAAGAGCTATAAAAGCTAATCTCTTCGAGATTTACGATGCTGATCAACTTAGTTAGTCTAATATTTTCAATAGTTCCTAATTTGAAAATAAAAATATAGCATTAATAAGAAAAAATATCCACAAAAAATTCTGTTTTTATATTTAATTTTACTGTATATATATTCCACATGGCATATTCCACAATTTTTAAAAAAGTCAATGGCAACTTTAACTATTCATTAAACAATAGTGACAATATTTATTGAAATTATTTAAAGAAACTTGGCTTGTGCATTAATTTGCGAAATTTTTCTATGGATATAGATCCATAAATTACTTTTATAAAATTTTATAAAAAAATAGCATAGATGCCTCAAATACGTTAGGTTTAAGTTGTAACACCAAACCTGAAGAGGGTTAATCTATGCTGACAACAATATTAAACCAAAATGAAGCAATAAACAACTATATTTTAGAGTTAAATCTACCATATTCTTCTGCGTTAAAGAATCATATGATAAATTTAGTTTCTGGAATAATCGTCACCGAAGGTAGTAAAAATCTCTCTTAAATTTATAGCAAACTTACTTGTAATAGGCATAGAAGCACAGGCTCAAGGTTCCTAAGTTCATATTCATAGAATCATGAGTATGTCACGGATGAACGAATATTTCATGCTATATCTGAAATCTCAAATACATAGAAAGATAATGATGTCGGATTTCTAATTATTGATGACACCTTAAGTAAAAAGGATATTTCTACAAAACATATAGAAGGTTTAGATTTTCATAATTCTCATGCAGATGGCAACAAACCTATGTGGTCGCATTGCTTGGTAACATATCACTATACAATTAATGATTATTCAATTCCTTTAAACTTTAAATAGTATCAACGTAAAAAAGTTTTTAAGAATAATCCTAAAAGGTTTAAGGATAAGCAGCAGCTTGCTATAGAATTGATAAATGAGTTTACTCCAGCTACCAAAACTAACTATCTACTGATTGATTCATGGTATACTTCAGCAAATATTTTGCTTCACGGTTTAGTAAATTGTTATCACAGCATAGGAAGAATTAAATCTAATAGAGTGATATATCCTGCAGGCATTAAAATTGGTGTTGATAAGTTTTCAAAACACATTAGACCAAATGAAACTAGCATTGTTACAGCTAGTAATAATAAGTAGTATATTCATATATGAAGGAAAACTTAATGACATTGAAAACGCAGTTGTACTTATAAGTTGGAGTAAACAAGATTTGTCTAATAAGCCTTGTTTTATACTAAGTACGGATATATCATTAGGTAATCAAACTATAATCTCTTACTATGAAGAACGCTGGAATATTGAAGTAAGCTACCGATATCATAAATCAGCTCTTGGTTTGGATGAGTTTCAAGTTGAATCCTCAAAATCAATAAGTAGATATTGGAGCATGGTATTTTTAACATATACATTTTTCGAGATTTTCAGAGTTAAAAATAGTAAGAGACTTAAATTAAAGAATTTAGGAGATACAATATCTTACTTCCGTAACAATTATTTGGTACAAATAGTTAGTTTCGCCATTCCTGTGCCGATAATGGGATAAGTCTAGATTCAGTTACTTCCAAATTAGGACTATCAGGTTAAAATTTTCCTATTTAGTGCACAAGCCTAGTTATATTACATTAATTTAAAGATTGTAATATAATCAGAGAATATATTTTAAAAGTTATAGTCCTGCTATATCCATTTCTCGTATGAGTAATGTTGGACTTCCAAAATAACCACTGCCGCTGCCTAAATCAAATATTAAATCTTCAGAAATATCTTCAATATCCATTAACAATTTATAAAAATTACCTGACAAAGTAAATTGCTCGATTGGGTCATTCACCTTACCTTCTTTCACTATGAACCCTTTTGCAGATATAGAAAAGTCTCCAGTGATTCCATTAGCGCCTGCATGTATTCCTGCTAAATCAGT
Organism: Clostridium sp. BL-8; assembly: GCF_002006495.1. Taxonomy (NCBI): domain Bacteria; kingdom Bacillati; phylum Bacillota; class Clostridia; order Eubacteriales; family Clostridiaceae; genus Clostridium; species Clostridium sp. BL-8. Next base: position 46,625 of record NZ_LZZL01000043.1, on the reverse strand, counting down.
TATTAATATTCCCTCATTCATATTAGTAATTAATTCGTCAAATGTTTTTTTGCCTTTTTCAATATAAAAGTTTGTAGGAGAAATGTTAACTGCTAAGTTATAAGAACGTCTAGAAGCATTGCCGGTAGTTTTAACTCCATCTTTATGTGCCGTTTTTAAGTTGTATAGTAAAGTATTTAAAACACCATTCTTAACAATATACTTCTTATGAGTGGGAACACCTTCAGAATCAAAAGGACATGAAGCTAATCCGTCTTCCATATGAGGATCATCAACAATGTTTACTAATGGTGATGCAATAGCTTTATTTAACTTATCTTTTAGCAATGATAAGTTTTTTTGAGTGCTATCGGCACTGAATATTCTAGCAAAAGTTATAAGTAAGCTAGCAACAGTGTTATTTTTTAAAGCTATCTTATATTTGCCAGAAGTGATTTGAGATGCACCTATTAAGCTAAGGGCTTTTTTTACAGCTTCATCGGCTATAGAATCAAAATCTATTTTTTTTATATCATTACTAATTTTAAAAGACATAGATGTATATTTTCTATTACCATCATAAATGATAGGTATTACAGCCCCAAATATATAATTATACCTATGATGCAGACTAATTCCTTTGGAATTTATAATATAGAATTCTACATCTGAAGATGCCACACTACAATAACTAACATTGATTACCCTTGGATCTTTTGACATAACTTTTTTTTCCAAATCAAGTGCTAATCTTATTTTTTCATCTGTAGTAACTTTATATAAATCCTCGTTAAAGTTATTAAATAACGAGTATGTATCATTACCAGCATAAATAAATTCTTGATCTGTATTATCAATTGCTAATGCATTGTTTTTAGCACATTCAACTAATAATGATACAGAAGCATCATCTAATATTTCCGTATATGCATACCCCATTTTTCCATTATAAATTCCTCTAAAACTTATGCCTATGCTTGTGTTTTCATTATATTTATCAATTTGATGAGAATACACATTAATATTTACACTTTCAGTTTTAGTATAATAAATCTCAAATTCCTCAAATTTTTGATTTTTTGCTTCAACAAATATATTATTCTTAAATTCGTCTATATTCATGTTAATCTTCTCTTTTACCTCCCACAGTTATTTTCGATACTCTAATTAAAGGCTGACCAATACCTATAGGTACTTTACCACTAGGAGAGCCACAAATACCTTGGCCATGTTTTAATTTTTTCCCTACCATATCTATATTCATAAGAATTTCTTTACCATTTCCTATTAAACTTGCGCCACAAACCAAATCTCTTATGTGGCCATTTTTTACTAAATAACCTTCTGTTACTGCAAAATTAAAGTTACCAGTTGTAGGATTTACTGATCCACCGCCAACTTTTTTTACATATAGACCATTTTCTATAGATGAAATTATTTCTTTGTCACTATTATCTCCAGGAGCGATATATGTATTTGTCATCCTTGAAGTAGGAGAATATTTATAAGATTCTCTTCTGGAATTTCCAGTAGGATTCATGCTCATTCTTCGTCCATTCAATTTATCTATTAAATAGCCTTTTAAAATTCCATTTTCAATCAATATGTTTTTTCTAGAATAGTTACCTTCATCATCAATATTTTGAGAGCCATATGCATTAGGGATAGTACCATCATCGATTGCAGTAACCTTTGTGGAAGCTATTTGTTGTCCTAATTTTTCCGCAAAAATTGAATTGCCTTTAGCAACAGAGGTAGCTTCTAAAGAATGCCCACAAGCTTCATGAAATATTATTCCTCCAAAGCCACTTTCTATAGCTACTGTCATTTCACCAGCAGGGCAATTTATTGCATGAAGCAGATTTGTAGCAGTTTTACTGGCCTCAACAGCATAATGCTCAATATCTATAGAATCGAACATTTCAAATCCCATAGATTTGCATAAGCTTTCTGTTCCGGCTTGGTTTTTGAAACCATCACTAGCAATAGAGCATGTGTATATACGAGTACGTATCCTTCTATCTTCTGTTAATAGTCCATCAGAATTAGCTATTAATATTTTTTGATCAGTATCACCATAACCTACAGCTGCTTGTACTATTTTATTGCTAAAATTTTTTGACGCTTTATATGCAGTTTTCATCATATCTACTTTTTTTATGTTCTTAATACTGGAAGGAGTATATAAGGTAGGATGTATATTACAATTTATTCTTTCAATTAAGTTTAAATTAATGTCAGTAATAAGGTTATTTTTAGAATCGGATAATGCACATGAAGCTTTGTGTGCAATTTCTATTAAAGAATTATAACTACTATCGTTTGTATATGCATAAACGCTTTTAAAATCTTTAAAAATTCTTATACCTACTCCAAATTCTCTACCTGATACAGCATTTTCTATTTTTCCATCGACTAAATCTAAAGAATTTTTAAATGTATCTTCAATATATATTTCGGCAAAATCACCACCTTTACTTAGGCATTTCGAAATTATATTTTCTAGAATATGTTTAGATATCATATAATTCACTCCTTTTCTTAAACTTCAATATTCTATGGAATAAACATATTGGACATTTTTTAATTTCTGCTCTGTACTCAATAACTTTAACTTTTATTTTTGGTATATCGATAACTTGTCGGATAATATGATTTTCTGGAATTACATCCTGCAAAGATTATCTACATATATCACATTCATGAACTTGATATATTTGTATTTCATCAGGATTATCATTTAGTTCAAACGCAATTCATTCAGGGGCTTTTTGTCCACTAGGATTTTTACCTGATTTAGTTCTTAAACTTTTAGTTTTCTTTTCAAATCCATACGTATTTTATAAAAAATAATAATAACATTAAATTCAAGGTATTTTAATAGCTTAATAGTTATACTGTATTTATATTCTATATTAAAATACACCATAATTGGATAAAAATTCAATATTATTAGTATTAAATGTATATTTTGAGAAACAAAAAGATGTTTTCGGCAATAAATAGGATGAAAGTATAAATTATTTCTGTTTATGCATAGTTTTATACGTTTAATGCTATAAATATTTACTTTATTTGGTTATTGTATAAATATGTAATTATAAGTAGCTGAGTAGTTACGAAATAAAAACTCTTGGTGGTTAGCCTATTTTGGGAAATAGAAATATGGGAGATGGTTTTAGTGATAAGTTATGGAAATATTTATCCTGTTAAAAATGATAATGTTAATATAAGAAAAATTAAAGATAAAAATATACTATTTGATCCGGTAAGTGGATCAATGGCAAAGATATCGGACTTTGCTATAAGAATATTGGATTTATGTAGAGGATATATGAATATTGAACAAATACATAAATTCTTAGAACTTAATAAGCTTGATTTTAAAATAAGTGATTTATATGATTTTTTGGATGTTTTAAGTAAAAAAAAATTTTTAAATTTAGTAGATAAATATAAAACTAACGATAGGAGAATTTTACTCATTAATCCACCTTTTCCATATAAACATGAAAGATATAATACATACTATTACACACCACCTTTAGGATTAATTCAAATAGCAGCTGAACTTGAAAAAAATAATTATAAAGTAGAAATTTTTGATATGGCAGTATTAAATCTTACACCTTCTGATGTTAATAATTACATAGAAAATTTAGAATATAAACCGGATATCATTGGAGTTTCCTGCAATATGACATTTACTTATCCAAATGCTTTAAGAATTTGTAAAAATATAAAAGATAAATTTATTAATATTCCCATTGTAATGGGTGGGAATCATGCAACATTTTGCTGTGAAGAAATATTAAAAAATGAAAGTTCAATAGATTTTATAACATTATATGAAGGTGAGTATACAACAGTAGAATTATATAATTTAATTACTCAAGGAAGTGATAATTTTAGTGAATGCCGTGGAATTGCATTTAGAAATTTCAATGGAGAAGTAATAAAAACTGAAAAACGTGAAAAAATAAAAAATCTTGATGAATTATCATTTCCAGCATATCACTTGATTCAAATGGAGTTGTATAACAAAAGTATGCAAGGAATTGTAATGACAAGTAGAGGGTGTCCTCATAAGTGTGTATATTGTAGCACTGCTAAGTTTAACGGGAATGTAGTATATAGGAGTGTTGATAGTATAATAAATCATATTAAATTTTTAATTAATAAATACAGCCTTAGTCATATTACTTTTGGTGATGATGCGTTTACAATAAATAAAAAAAGAGTAATGGAAATTTGTAATAAATTGAAAAAAGAAAATTTGTCTATTACTTGGTCGTGCAATACAAGAGTAGACATGGTAGACCACGAAATATTAAGTGCTATTAAAGAAGCTGGTTGTACAAGTATTTTATTTGGTATAGAATCCATGAGTCAAAAAGTTCTAGATACTGTTAGCAAACGCTTTAATATTGAACAAGTAAAAAATGCAATAAGTATGGCAAAAAAGCTTGGAATTAAAGTAAAACAAAATTATATTATTGGATTGCCATATGAAACAAATGAATCACTTGAGGAAATGAGAGAGTTTGTAAAACAATCAAATCCTGAGGAGATAGAATATTGTATTCTCTGTTTATTCCCGGGAACAGATCTGTATATAAAAGCTGAAGAATTTGGAATAAAAAACTTTAATTTATCATGGGACAAGTTACATTTAATTCAACCTAGTGTTGAAACTGAATGGTTAAATAGAGAGGATATAATGAAAAATTATTTAATTAATTGGGTAAAAGCATAATATAATTCAAACAACCTACTGTAAAAAATAAACTTAGACCTTAATATATAAGTCGAATTTTGAAAGGAGGTGAATAATATGGAAAATGATGCAAATAAAAATGAACTTCAAAATAATAAGGAAGACTTATTAAAAGTAGAAGTTGTTGAATCAGAACAATATGTTAATGGCGATTGGTGTATGCTTTCTGAGTAGCCATAATCATTGAAATCTGTGCTATTAACATTGTAATTTTAAAATCAGAAAGGATTAGAGCACAGTACCAATTATAGAATCATTATATATTAGTTATATACTTAGAAATTAATTATTAAAAGTAACATTAGTATATCATAAAGGGGGTTATATAAGTGGTAATCCTTTCTGGTTCATCAAAACATATCTTAGTTAAGAAAGATTATATAATATTATTTTAATATTTTTTATTAAGAAAACATATAGTGAATATTTTTCATGAATGTTTAGAGGTTAATTATTTTCAAATCTAAGTATGAAATATTAATGGGGGTAAAACATTTGCAATATAAGTTAATGATAAAGAAGTTTATAAATGAACTAGATAAAAGTGGATACAAGCAAATTTTAAGGCTCATTAGAGGAAATGAATTTTTTATAAACCCTTGGGGAAATTTTAACTTAATAAAGAATAAGCTTCTTTTAGGCAATTTTGAAATTAAAGAGTTAATTTTATTTTTTTATTTAGGAATACCTATTGAAGAAAGATATATTAACAAATTTCTTTCAAAACCTATAAAAGATTTATTGTTTAGTTATGGAATTATTCAAAAATGCGATACGATGTTAAGAGCTGCAAAGGCTTTGATTCCATATAATGATATATATGTTTTTGCTGATTTTCCATATTTCTATCCTACGTGTTTAGATAAAACATCACCAATATATATTGGTATAGATTCATTTTTGTTATCTTCTCTTTTGCCATGCAAAAAATACCAAAATATATTAGATTTATGCACTGGTTCTGGAATTCATTCAATATTATTAAGTAAAAGTAATGCAAAAGTAACAGGTATAGATATAACAGAAGAAGCTTTAGAAACTGCTAAGCTAAATGCCATAATTAATGATTGTGAATCGTCAGCTACTTTTATTAAAAGTGATATTTTTAGCAATGTAAGTGAGAAATATGATTTAATTATTGCAAATCCACCAACTCAAGTTATTCCAGAAAATGTACAATATCCTCTTATTGGAGATGGGGGTGAAGATGGACTAAAAATTATACGTAAAATTATAAATAATTTAGATAATTATTTGGATGATAATGGAGTATTCTACTCAATAGTACAATTACTAGGAGATAATAATGAACCTAAATATTTAAATGAATTGAAAACTATAAGTAAAAATAAAAATTGGAGAACCAAGACTATTATTCATGAAAGAATGCCATTAACTTTACAAGCAAAAACAATGAGTGGTTGTTCTTCGAAAATTTATAATAAAACTTATAATGAGGCCGAATGGGTTGAGTACTACAATAAACAAAATTTAACTTATCTTTATAATGTAATTATTAAAATAGAAAAGAGACAAGGATTTGAATTTATAATAGATAGTATAAATTTTATTAATGGAAATGATGTACTTTTGAAAATAGCAAACTTAGATATTGCTACTTTAAAGGGTTACCATATTAATAATATAGATTATAATATTACAGAAATTCAAAAGTTTTTTTTAGATAAATGTGATGGTAGTTATACAATTAACGAAATTGAAGATATAATTGAAAAAAATTTTAAATTAACTATAGAAGATAAATTTCAACTAGAAAAACTTTATAGAAATCTATATAGCTTTGGAGTTTTATCAAAAGTATAGAAATTTGTAGAGAATTACAATTTATAAAGGGAGTGATTATATGATTTTTGCCAAATGGGATATAACTGGCAATTGTAATTTAAAATGCAAGCATTGCAGTGTTGGACAAACGTATAAGTTAGGATCTAGTAGATATGAAGATTTGGATACAGATTCAATGTTAAAAATAGCAGATGAATTGGTAAAGGGGGGAGTTTCACATTTGCAGATATTAGGTGGTGAACCTTTTATAAGAAAAGATATATTACTTGTTCTGAAGAAATTATCAGATGGAAACGTAAAGATTCTAATAAATACAAATGGACATTTATTGAATAATGAAATTATTAAAGAGTTAACTAAATTAAATATAGATTTTATTAACTTTAGCTTTGATGGACCAACTGAAGAATCTAATGATTTAATAAGAGGAAAGGATTCATTTAATAAAACATTAGCAAATTTAAAAAATACAATGAGTATTTTAAAAGAAAATAAATCAAATATTAATATTGGAATAAATTTTGTTATAACAAAATTAACTGAAAATTTAGTTGATGAGCTATTAAGTTTTTGCAAAGAAAATGAAATTGAAAATTTAGCCATAAATGATTTATGGCTTACCGGGAATGCAAAATGTAATGAGATTGAGCTTACACTTGATGGAATTAAGAACAAATTAAGATATTATGAAAAAATCAGTCCTTTGATTAAAAAAACTAATATTAATCTCAGACCACAATTATTACCTATAACTGCTGGTTATTTGAATTATAAATATAATACAAGATTTTTGACAACTTTTCAATGTGGTGCAGGTGATAGAATAATATATATCCAAGCAGATGGAATAATTTATCCTTGTATAAAATGTAGAGATAGTAATGATATAATTTTAGGAACATCTAAAACGGAAGCAGTAAAATCTGATTGGAATTTAATTGAGTATTCTCTTAAAGAAATTTTAGAATCACAATATTTTAAAGCCTTTATAGATTTTAGGAAAGCAAATAGCAAAATAGATACATTATGCACAAAATGCGTTTATAAAGAGTATTGTAGTCCCTGTCCGTTTGACGTAAAGGATGATAGATTTATTGACGAATGTAGTTATACAAAAGAATTAATACAACAATTGTAATTGTATAAATTTTGGATTAATAATCAAAAAATAAAGTGGTGAGATTATATGATTGGATATACGTACAATGGTAAAATAATAAATAAAAATGATAAATTTTATTTTTATGATATATCAAGTGGTAAAGTAATTTTAATGTCTAATAAAATAGCGGAATTTTTAATAGCATGTAAGAGGTTGAGTTTTAGTAAAATGTTAGAAAAAAAATATTATTCAACTAATGAATTAAGAGAACTTTGTATAAAATGCAAACCATTGCTAATGGAAAAAATTATATACACAAATGAACAAGAAGATATTAATAATTTTACATTTGATTTTTATAATATTAACTTTATATTTGATTTACACATAAAATTTGAAGATAATTTAGAAAATATACAAAAACAAAAAGCTAATTTTGAGAATATAGTGGATTTTATGAATGAAAATTCATATAAGGCTAAAGTAATCCATATAACACTAACTGGAGAGAATAAATTAGTATTAGAATATGCATTAAAAAACTTAAGAGAATTGTTTAATAAACAAAAAGTTTTTTTTACAATTAATAGTAATGAAAAATTTCGATATATTGATAAATACATTTTTTGTTTAGATAACAAAATTAAATATGAGTATTTTAAGGAAAACAAAGAATTTATGAATATAGAAAAATACCTTAATTATTGGTATTATAATACGCCAATAGAATTAAGGTCAAATAATACTATTATAGGTGATAAATTAATTGAAAAATTTGAGCCATTTATAAGAGAGTTAAGAGAATATCCTGTTAAATATAAGGAGATGTGCAAAATTTTCATCTCTCTAAAAAAAGGAGAGAAGAGAATTTTTAACTGTTCAGGAGGAATAAATAGCCTTTATTTTAACTTTTCCACTGGCGAGTTTAAGCCTTGTAATAAATCTGACGAAGTAATAGGTAATTTAGAAACTGGTATTAATAAAGAGAGTAGGAGTTTTTATCTGAAAAATTCTATCTTCAATAAGCATAACTGTAAAAATTGTTGGGCTAAATATATCTGTAGTGGTGGTTGCACTTTATCTAGTACAAAAAGTTGTGATAATTACAAAGGAATATTGGAGAATATTATAATAATATATTATTACATAACACAGCGTTATCCAGAAATATTAGAAAGTATTCAAGAGGAAATTGAAATTGTTCGTCATCCATGCACATTAAGCCCAATTAGTGAGAAATGTATTATAAACAAATCATAATATAATAGGAGTGAAAATTATGAAAATAGTAAGTGGGGCAAGCTCCGTTAAAACGTTTGTTGAAAGAATAAATGCTGGCGTAGATGAAGTGTTTTGTGGTTATGTTTCACCTGAATGGATAGAGAAATATAAATACTTAATAAGCCCGAATAGAAGGTGGGGAAAATTAGCTAATTTTACATCGGCTATAGATTTAAAATGTGCAATTAATGTTGCTCATAAGAATAATGTAAAAGTTACATTAACATTAAATGCACATACTTATAATAATGCACAGATAAATTTATTAAGCACTATGATTGACGATGCAGTCAAAACAGGAATTGATAACTTTATTGTTGCTGATATAGGAATTTTATTATATGTAATAAATAAATATCCTGAAATACCTGTTCATATTAGTACTGGAGGTACTGTATTTAATGATGAAGCGGTTAATTTTTATAGTAACTTAGGTGTAAAGCGTATAGTATTTGATCGTTTATTACCGCCAGATGAAGTTATTAATATATCTGATAAATATCCTAATATGGAATTTGAAGTTTTCATAAGTAATGCAAGATGCTCTAATATTGATGGCTTCTGCAACTTTGAGCATGCAATTACATATTTATCTAACTGCAGTAAAATTGATAATTTTCCTATGTGCGGACTAAATTATAATGTGGAATTAGTGACTGATAAAGAACTTATAGAAGAGGAATGCAAAAAAGTTTGTGATTCATTTGTTAAAAAAAGAAATTTTAATGCATATCCAAAGGCTTGTGCAGCTTGTTATCTATATAAGTTCTCTAAACATAATATTGATTTTGTTAAAATTCCTGCTCGTGCTTCTGGAGATATAAATAATCGAAATAAAATATTAAAAGAGACTAATTTTATAAAAAACATGATAAAATCTATTGACGATTTCAAAAATGAAAATGAATATGAATTATATGCAAGAGAAATGTTTTATGAATATTTTAATGTTAAATGCTGTAAGAAAGGAATTAATTGCTATTATTAATATTACAATTAATATAAAATTTGAATATTCAAGAAAAATATACTTTCGTATCAGTTTTGAAAATTTAGTAAATTCAGAGCTATTATCATTATTTATAATTATCTAAAAAAGCGTTATTTCAATAGTATTTATTAACAAAGTTTTCATATAAGGTTAAAGCACAAAATATTATTAGGGTTATGAAATGATTTATCTATATTTAGAATAGGAGGGGGTAAATTGGAAAAGGCAATATATATTGTGTCAATTGATAATGTTAAAGATGTTTCAGTAGATTATTCACGAATATATTTTGGACATGAATTTTGTGAAAAACTACTTCCAACTTGGAATGAAATAAAAAATGTATTAACTTTTTGTATTCAAAATAATTATGATTTTAGTTTTGTAACAAGTTATGTAAGCAATGAAGGATTAGATAAATTGAAACTAATATTTGAAAATATAAATAACATGGAGTATGAATGTGAAATTATTATAAATGATTGGGGAGTAATGAATTATATATTAGATAATAAAGATAAATTTATTTATTTGAAACCAATTCTAGGAAGATTGTTAAGTAAAATTTCAAAGTCACCTAGAATGAGAAATATATATGATAATTTAAATTACTATCAAAAGGAAGCTTTAGGAAAGTTTAATTATTCATTTGAATTGGTTAATAAGTTTTTTTTAGAAAAGGGTATAAAAAGATATGAAATTGATAATGTTTATCAAGATATTCATTTGTCAGAGAAAATGATGTGTTCTCTGTATTATCCATATGTATTTATTTCAACAACTAAAAATTGTAATACAGCAGGGGTAAGTCTTGATTTAGAGCTAAAAAGAGGTAAAGATAATTGTGCTTATGAATGCAAAATTTATAAATTTAAATTGAAACATCCTATAATAGAAGAAGGAATTATATGTAAAGGTAATACTTATTATTATAGAAATGAAAATATTATGCAAAAACTCAGCAATAATCAAATTAATAGGCTTGTATATCAAGTTGAAATTTAAAGGGGGGAACTGCTTTGAACTATTTAAATACAATAAAAAATAGGAATTTTAGTTTTTTATGGATTGGCCAAATTTGTTCTGGATTTGGAAGCTGGGTATGTAATATTGCTATGCTAATTTTTATTAGTAAATTAAAACTTACTGGTATGGTAGTAAGTGGATTACTAGTTATGAACGTAATTCCATACATTCTTATAGGACCATTTGTAGGAAATTATATTGATAGAAAAAAAAGAAGAACAATAATGATGATATCAGACATAAGTAGGTTCTTGTTCAACATAATTTTAGTAATTATATTAAATTTGAGTAATAATAATATTATTTCTACTAGTAGTACTATAGCATTAGTTTATTTAGGGGTCTTGAGTACTTCTTTTGCTGGAACTTTCTTTTCGCCAGCTAGCAAAGCAATTATTCCACTAATAGTTGACAATAATCAGATTAAATCAGCTAATTCGCTTATGTCGATATCTGGCTCATTTACTTTAATACTTGGACCTGCTTTTGGAGGAATATTAGCTAATATATTAGGTATTACAGGCGTACTTTGGTTAAATGCATTTACATTTCTATTTTCTGCTATATGTATATCATTTACTAACATAGTTGAGTATACAACAAAAACTGAAAAACATGATTCGTTAATTAATAAATATTCTAATGGATTTAAACAGATAATTAATAATATAGATACAACATATTATGTTTCTGTTAATACTGCAAGTACCTTAATTTCTGGTATAGTGAATATTTCATTTGTCTTTATTGCTAATAAATTATTTAACGATGGTAGTGAGTCAGTAGGGATTTTATATTCTTCATTAGGATTAGGCATTATTTTAGGATCATTTTTAACAGGCTTAACCAGTAGATTGAAATTAAAAGTTAAAGAAAAAGATGCATATTTAATTGCTATAATTTTAAGTTGTATTATGGGGGTTATATATATACAAACTCAATTATGGTTGGTATCAGTAATAGCTTTGTTTATTACTGGTTTAAGTGATGGATTTCAAACAGTTATCTTTAGTACATTTATTCAAAAGAAATATAACAATGACAATATAGGAAAAGTTTTTGCTACTTCAGATACACTTAGCATAAGTATTCAGTTTCTAAGTATGATGCTAGGTGGGGCATTATTTGATTATATTAATAGAAGTATGCTTATAATTATAGTTTCAATAATAACTATTTTATTAAGTATAATATTCTATTATAAATTATGCATTCAATTAAATAAAAATAAAGTTAAAATAGATCAAAGTTATAATTAGAAGTTATGTATTAATGAAGTTGTAAAGTAATCTATGGGAAAATAGAAGTAAAAATTAAGCTAAAGAATTAGGTGAGAATATTTAATATTGTAATTTATTGGTTAACAGTAGGCGTGACAAAAAAATTCGTTGTCAAAGAGTAATAAATATTTAGAATTTTGTAGAGATATTACTAACTTGATTTAGAGTATATAATTAATTTAAAAATTGACAATACCTAATAAGGAAGTGGACGTAAGAAATTGTAGTAAGCAACCCAAAATAACGCGCAATAAAGTGCAGTATTATATGTTCATATTCACATGTAACATGATATGAAGATTTGAAGGTATTATTTGTTCCATCTGACTCAGGTACTGAATTATTCTTTGTTAATTACATAATCTGAGTAAGATTAAAGACTTAATTTTCTTCTAACTCTGATTACTGTTTCGTAAATAGATAAGAATTATAATCATCAGCTATAAATTTAAGTAATTTGCCAAAGGTTATTTGATTTGGATAAGTAATACAAATATGTATTAAAAATATTAATGGTAAATTCTCTGTAAATATAATGAAGTACTTTAGGGAGTTTTTCAATTTTAAGTTTTGGTATTTTGAACTATTAGAATCATCAAAGTGATTACATAAAAGTAAATAAGTTATAATTGAATTTATTAAAATGGCCTTTCATTTTAATGTTATTTTGGGTTGCGAGATTTCAATTATAACATGAAATTAGGGGCATTGTTTTTTTGTACAAAAAAACGTTCAAACCCTTGATATATAAAGAAAATTTTTTAAAAGTAGTGTAATTGCTTTACACTAACTAATAATTATGGGGGAGAATAACATGAAAAATGATTATAAAGTAACTGAAAAGGAAAGAGAAAATGTATTAAGAGGTTGTTTTAGATTAGAAGGTGGGTTAAAATTAAAGTCTTTTCCTGTAAAGGAGAAAAAGAAAATAATAGTTTTAGAAATAATAGCTAATGAATTCAATCCTTCTAATACATATAGCGAAAAAGAAATAAATGAAATTATAAAAAACATTTCTGATGATTATGTATTTATTAGAAGATGTTTAATTGAATATGGATTCTTAGATAGGACTAGAAATGGAAGTGATTATTGGGTAAAAAAAAGATAATACCTTTTCTATAAAAAAGATCTTAATTGCAATGTGGTTAAGATCTTTTTTATAGAGAAATCTAAAAGATTCTTTTGAATGGAAGAAATAAATAAGATTTCAATATCTAAATTCACTGAATCAAGTGAGAGTAATAAAATATGGGGGTGATGACATTAATTCTATATTCCAAGTAGAGAAGAAAATTCTTATGACAATGTTATAATTCAATAAAAAAATAGTAAAGAGAAAACTTATTAAAGATGTTTATTATGAGCCATCTAACTAATCTAAAAAGAAAATCTTTAAATAGGTTGAGAGTTATTATATACGATCAAAAAAATGTACTCATGATTTGAATATATATATTCATTCCAATTTAAAGAACTAATTCATAAAAATTACTTAAATTTGTGTCTATGAAGCTTTGACAATCCAAAAGTGTTTAATTAAATATGTCTAATATTTTGTGGAAAGTTTACTAAGATGGTGGTTACTTATTATAAGCATACAGATGCGATGTAAATTTCACAATAGTGATTATTAACCATGTCTACTTTATATCTTTCCATAATTGGACTTTTTTTATCAAGTTGATAGTGCTGTCCGAATAATTCGGGGAAAATATCAATCCATGCTTGTTGAACGGCTTTTGCTGTATTATTAATTGCAAAAACATCATATTCTCTTCTAATAATATTACCTTTCTTTATGTAATTGTTAGTTATTGAATAGTCATCTGAAACAATAATGTAGGTATCATAACGGTAAATTTTATAATTTAGGGATTATCTTAAGCAATTCTTAGAATTATCGACTTGTCATTAAATAAGTGATTAAGCTAAGTTTTACCCATGTTTCTAATTTTTCCATCGTTTGTACATTACTGATTCTGTAAGGATCAATACTTCTTATATAAGAAATTATATATAATGGCATATTTTCAATTTTCATAATTTATTTTTAATGCCTTCTACTAAACAATAAACTGATATTTACTAAAATCGTACTGCCATTTAAAATTCTAAGCAAAGTAATTTTTAAAAATTACTAAATCTATATTTAGCCTTAATGAATGAATTACAAAATATTAAAAAAGAAGTACATTATTTATTAAAAATATTTTATAAAATTTTTAAAATTGCTTTAAGGGATTTTTAAAGTTGGATTTTATAATGAACTCATAACATCAAGAAAAAATACTAAGATCCTTAAGCAGACACCGGATGCGAGTAGAGTTTTCTTGAAAATATTAGGAGGCGTTATAAATGAATAAAATTAAAATATTGTACGATGTTTTTAAGACTATGAAGGAAAAAGAAGTGTTTAAGGGAAATATAAAGCTGGAAGCAGCAAAAGGAGATGTGAAAGTATTATCATTTTCTAATGAATTTGAAACTAATACTAAAAATGGAGAAACAAAAGCTAATATAAATGTTGATTTAGATGCTGAAGGCAAAAAAGTAAAACATGAAAGTAATTCAGAATTTAATATAAAGGATTGTCCACATCATGGATTCCACAGAGGAATTCATATGCATAATCATGGGATGAATATGCATGGAATACATGGTCATGGTGGAATAAAGGGAGGCCTTTCAAAAATTACTTTTATGTTGAATCTATTAAATAATGTACAAGTTGAAGAGAAGGATGAAAAAAACATTATATCTTTAGAATTGAAAGAAGTATTCAAAGAAATCAAAGATATGCATAAAGAATTCCATGAGGGAATAGATAAGGAAAAGTTGATGGAGCATATAAAACAAATGAAGGAAGGCAGTGATAAAGATTTTCATAAGCATCATGAATTCATAAAGAAGTTGTTATTTTCTGAAGATAGTGATGCTAAGCTAAAAATATACGCAAATAAAAACAATGAAGTTGAAAAAGTTGAAATTTCATCTACAGGTGAGAGTGCTGTAAACGGAACGTTAGATCTAGTTTGGTAAGTTAATATGAATCAATTAACTTGTAGTATGCACATCGCTAATGAATATAAGTGCATTTTAGGGCTTTCTTGAGAGTAGTAGCAGAATTATTATAGTCGCTGTCGGGTTAGGAGGGAGTAAGTGTCAAAGTATGTTGTCTGTAATAACACTAGAAAATATAATGAATTAATTGAGGCTTTAAAAAATAGAGGAGTTGAATTTGAGACAACACATTGTGTTAATAAATGTTTTAGATGTCGTACCAGTGTGATGATTAAAGAAGATGATAAATATATATCTGCAAATACTGCTGAGAAGTTATTAAGAAAAATAAATCTTTATTAATTCTATACCTTCTATAAATAGAGCTATGGGTTAAATCAATTAATGTGTATATAATAGAGAGTAACATTCATAAAAGAAATATGAATGTTACTCTTTATCTATGAATTATGGAGTGAAATTTATATTAAGTGAGTTTAAAATTCAGAAGCCTCTAAATAATTGGTGTTAAAATTCAATTATTTAGAGATTTCAATTTATCAAAAGTTAATTTGCAATGTTATAATCATTGTAACAATTAAAATTTATTTCAAGGTGGTGGACGTGATTAGAAGACTTAAAAGAAAAATTCATTCTCATTTTCGTCATAAATTTGATGAAGAACATCGGGAATATTTTGAAAAGCTTAATGAATTGCATAAACTGCGCAATGAATTAGTTTATGAGCATCAAAAATTACATCATGAATCTCATCATAAACAATTTAATGAATTTAATAGAATACATAGATATTTAAGATGGATGCGTAAAGCTGGAATCTTAATAAGTATACTACTTGTTTTTTCTATATTTAAATTCGTAGATATAAAGGCAATTACCATATTCTTTGCAGTAATTTTTATTGTTCATCAGAGTTCTCATATATATGTCACTATGAAAATGGAAAAAAGAATTATGAAACCCATAGAAAAATTAAAAGATGGTGTTGAGCAGATAGCTAGAGGTAATTATGATATAAAAATTGATAATGATGTATATAATGAAATTGGAATTTTAATATATGATTTTAATAAAATGGCTGAAACTTTAAAGCAGTCTGAAGAAATGAAGCGGGAATATGAAGAAAATAGAAAAGCACTTATAGCAAATATTTCTCACGATTTAAAAACTCCGATTACCTCAATTAATGGATATATTGAGGCATTGGTAGATGGTGTTGTAACCTCACCAGATAAAGTAAATAATTATCTGAATATAATTCATAATAATGCTATTTATATAAACAATCTTATTGACGATTTATTTTTATTTTCAAAATTAGATATGCAGAAATTAGATTTTAATTTTGAAATAGTTAAGCTTAGACCATTTATGAGTGATCTTATGGAAGAATTTGATTTCATCCTTAAAGAAAAAAATATTAAATTTAAATTTGAAGACAGGTTATCTAAAGAATTAGAGGTTAACATAGATGGAAAAAGAATATATCAAGTTATTAGAAATGTTATAGGAAATGCTATGAAATATGGAAGGCAGCAAGATGCGATAATTCAAGTAGAATTAAGTAGTAATAATGAATGGATTAAAATAGAAATTAAGGATAATGGACCTGGAATTCCAGAAGATAAACTTTCTAATATATTTAATAGATTTTATCGTATAGATACAGAACGTACAAAAGATTTTATGAGCACAGGTTTAGGTCTTGCAATTGCAAAGGAAATGGTAGAAGCTCATGGAGGAAAAATTTATGCATCTAGCATCATTGGAAAAGGAAGTACATTTACTATAGAGCTCCCAATAAAGTGAAGCTTTTCAAGTTGAGTTTTAAAGTCCACCTAAATTAAGTTGGACTTATTATATCATTAGTAGGCACAATGTAATGTGCATGAACATGGTGCAGCCGTTATCTCCAGATTGAAGAAGAGATGATGCTACGGATGCAAATAATAATGAGGGGGAAGTATATGAAACAAATATTAATTATTGAAGATGATATAAATATTGCAGAACTAGAAAAAGAATATCTCCAATTAAATGGATATAAGGTTGAAATAGTTCAAGATGGAAGTCAAGGCTTAAAGAGAGCCATTACGGGGATATTTAATCTTATTATCGTTGATTTAATGCTTCCAGGTAAAGATGGATATTCAATAGTAGAAGAGATTAGAAAAAAATATGAAATACCTATAATAATTGTATCAGCAAGAAGTGAAGATATTGATAAGATAAAAGGTCTTGGTTTTGGAGCAGATGATTATTTAACAAAGCCTTTTAGTCCAGCAGAATTAGTAGCTAGAATAAAATCGCATATAATCAGATATGAAAGATTATCTGGAAAGAAAACACAAGTTAGTATTATTAGCCATAAAGCTTTGGAGATAATGACTGATTCCCATAAAGTTTTTATAAATGGAAAAGAAGTTATTCTTACTACAAAAGAGTACGAACTCATGGTTTTTCTAGCTTCTAACCCTAATATAGTTTTTACTAAGGAGCAATTATTTGATAAAATATGGGGAGAAGAGTACTATGGAGATACAGCTACTGTAGCGGTTCATATACAGAAGCTTAGAAAGAAGATTGAAAAGGATCCTGGGAATCCAGAATACATCGAAACGCTTTGGGGAACAGGGTATAGGTTTAACTCATAAAATTATATATGCTGCAATAATAAAATAACAGTATAGAAAAAGTTTATATGATGACTATTATTTTAATAATTATCTACGAAATTGGGTAAGATGAAAATAATTAGAGTTCATTGAAAGCTATCTTAGAATGAAAAATGATTTTAAGATAGCTTTTTTAGTGAGGTTTTAGAGGTATAAGGCACAATCAAGTCGTTAATTTATTTAATATACCTTCGCAATATATTAGATTATTATGATAAAATAATATGAGAGCATAAAAAAAATAAGAGATATTTGGTAAACTGAATAAAGATATGTCATAAAATAAGGAAGTGAATTGATGAATATATTCTTAGGCTTAACAGTTATAATCTTAATTTTAAATACGCTTCTTTCTCTATCGTTAATCTTTATAGAGAGAAAAGATCCTACCACAACATGGGCATGGCTTTTAATAGTTATGGTTTTACCAGGCTTAGGATTTATTATTTATATTCTTCTTGGACAAAATTTAAGCAGACAGAAGATTTTCAAAAAGAAAATAAAATTTGATGAGAATAAAAGAAAAAATCTAAGTGATAAATATGAAATAGGCAATGATGATTGTCATCATGTAAGGGAGAGATTCCTTGATTTAATAAATATGAATTTCAATCATTCAGGAGCAAGGCTCACAACTAATAATAGAGTTAATGTGTATGTAAATGGTGAGGATAAATTTAAACAATTAATAGAAGACATAAAAAATGCAAAGAAATATATTCATATTGAATATTATATTTTTAAGAATGATATACTTGGAAAAAGTATAATAGATGAACTTACAAAAAAAGCAAAAAGCGGTCTGGAAGTTAGACTATTAGTAGATAGTATGGGTTCAAGAAAATTAACGAAAAAAGCACTTAAAGAGTATATTCATGCTGGAGGAAAGTTTTCGATATTTTTCCCGGGAATTTTACCACATCTTAATACACGTATAAATTATAGAAATCACAGAAAAATTGTTGTTATTGATGGTAAATTTGGATATGTAGGTGGATTTAATGTTGGAAAAGAATATATAAATAAAGATCCTGAAGTTGGTTTTTGGAGAGATACACATGTGAGAATACAGGGGGAAGCTGTTGATTATTTAAATGAAAGATTTTTACTTGATTGGTGCCATGCTTCTGAGGAAGATATAGAGAATTATGAAAATTATTCAGAAGAATTTAGCGATGATTTCGGTGATGTAGGTATGCAAATTGTAACAAGCGGACCTGACCATAAGGAAGAATATATTAGGAATGCATATTTAAAGCTTATTAATAATGCTAAAAAGAACTTATATTTAGAAACTCCATATCTTGTACCGGATGGACCAATATTAGAATCATTAAAAATATCAGCGTTATCAGGAGTAGATGTTAGAATTATAATACCAGGAAAACCAGATCATTTCTTTATGAAGTGGGCGGCAAGCTCATATATAGGTGAGTTATTAGAAGCAGGAATAAAGCTCTATAATTATGAAAAAGGTTTTATTCATTCAAAAACTATAGTTGCTGATGGTGCAGTAATGAGCATAGGAACGGCTAATATGGATATCAGGAGTTTTAAGCTTAATTTTGAGGTAAATGCATTTATTTTTGATAATAGAATTGCAAGAGATGGAGAAATTGAATTTATGAAAGATATCAAAGATTCTGAGGAAATAACAAAGGAAATATATTATAACAGAAGCATTTCGCTTAGAATCAAAGAATCTTTAATTAGATTAGTATCTCCAATACTATAGGCATTTAATATGTCTTCATTATTTATTTAAATTATAAATAGAATGAATAAAAAGATGGTTTCTTAATAAAGAAATCATTTTTTTATTCTTTAAGGAATTAATGATAAATTAGGAATCTATGTATAACTTATAAAAAAGCTTGACTATACCTAAGTTAAGATATAAATTATAAGCTATGATAAACAAAAGATATGGAGAAATGCAGCCGTTGGATATTGAGATGAATTATCTATAATACGCTATTTTCATATACTTTGGATAGGAGCATTTACTGTGAAAGACAAAATTAAGTTTTATTATTCATTATCTACCTATATTGTTTATGGAGTGCTGAGTATAGTAACTACCTTTTATGTACCGTATTTAAATCAAGTGGTTGGATTATCGTTAAATGAAGTTGGAAAGGTAGTATCCATAGGTGCACTATCTGCAATTTTTTCTCAGCAATTTTTAGTAGGAAGACTCTCTGGGAGCAACAATAAAAAGAAATTTGTTATGATACATTTTAGTGCATTGATCCTTATGACTATATTTTTTATTATTGCAAATAAATTTACAATATACATTTTTGCAATTTTATATGGAATTATTGTACAAACAACTGGAAATATATATGAAATATATGTTGAGAGACTATCTGTGAAACAAGGTATGGAATATTCTCAAATAAGAAAATGGGGATCTATAGGTTTTGGATGTATAGTACTTTTATGTGGAATTATAATTGAAAGATTTGAATTTAAAACTATTTACATAATGGGAATTGCTATGATAAGTATTGTAATATTTATTATAGGAGTGAAATTTAATAATATTGAAGCAGATGCTAAGAAAAATGAGGTAAAACTAAGAGATATATTAAAAAATAAAAATTCATTAATTCTTGGTCTCACTAGTATTTTAATTATTGGAACATACAATGCAATAGAATTTGCATATTCAACCTATTTAATAGATATAACAGGAAATACTGCTTTAGCTAACTCAATATATAGTAAATCTATATTTTTCAGGGTTGTTGTTGAGTTCTTATCATTTATGTTTGTTGGTAAGGTTTTAAAGAATAATACTCCTAAAAAATATTTAATTGTGGCTTTTATTATAGCTGCAGCAAGAATATTATTATTTTCAACAGGATATGTGCCTTTGGTTGTTTTAGGTGATCAACTACATGGATTAATGTATGGGTGTTATTTGACTTTCTTATTCAAATATATTAGAAATGTTGTTGATGACAAATTTGTAGCAGGCACATATTCAATAGTAACAATATTAGGTTCAGCAGGTGCTAATTTTGTTTATCCTCAAATTTTTAGTGCAATCCAAGGTAAGTTTGGGTACAATATAATGTATTTATCTGGATTTGCAATTATAATAATTTCTACATTAATTGCTGCAAAGATTCTTCCAGGAGAGAAGAAGTATATTGGAGCTAAAACTTACTAATTTATGAGTAGGAAGTTAAAGATCTGTTACTTTAATCATTTTAAATCCCTTTTCTTCTAATATGCTGATTAACCTTTTTAAGATTGAGTTCTCAGCATAAGTAAAGGTTGGGGCGGAATTATCATCTTCAGTTAAGGATATATAATCATTTTCTAAAAAAGGATGAAAAAATACACTGCCCATATTATTTGTACTAGTTTCTTTAATCTTAGCTAAAGTTTCTTCCTCTTTTTTAGCAGGAATATAGTCAAGAGGAGTTGAAATATAAAATGATGATTTGTTATAAGGACTACGCTGTGGCTTTTTTAGATCAGCTTTTTCCTTACCGAAATCATTAAATGGGTAATATAAAATTTTGAAATATTTTTCTGCAATCTTATTTTGGGCTGGTGTAATTTCGTAATGTGGTGCTTCAAAGAAATCAATCGGTATATCCAAGTATGATGCAGTTTTGATAGCCCTTTCGATTTTTTCTTTAAATGTACTCTCAGAAGGATTAAGTTTTCCGAATTCAAAACCAGCCCCAGATTCAGTGTTACCAGATTGATGAGTATAACCATGGAGGCCAATTGATCCATTATGTGTAGTAAAAAAATCTAAACTATATACCATTTCAGCTATTTCAAAATTATTTTTAGTTAATGGATCATTATCAACTTTTTGACTAGGAATTACATACCTTGGAATCCATGCGATGTGATAAGGGATTTTCTTTTGATTAATATAGTCTGCTATTATGCGGAGTTTTTCAAAATATTCTTTGGAGTAAGGCTGTGAATTTACTCCTATATCTTCAAAACGAATAAGACCTATTTGTTTTATTTTTGATTTATATGGGATGATATTTGCACTTGGAAAACCATCTATTTTACAATTTATTATTTTATTATCCTTATCCCACCTAGTGTAAAGTTTAAGCATGCGTGAAAAATCAGATAATCCAATATAATAAAAATTATCTTTGACTAATAATGGTTTCTTTAAGGGAAAATTATTATTTGGAGATTTTATGATATTATCATGCAAGTAAATTGTGTAAATATCGTTATTAAGACGTATAACTAGATTGTCATTACGTTTTTTTATTTTTCCATCAAGTTCTTGAATGAATTCATTTAGAGATATATAATATCGATTTTTATCTAAGTATATTGGTAAATTAAGCTTAAGGGTTTTGCCGTTAATTATAAATTTTACATTATCCTTAGGCATATCGAAGCCAGTAAAGCTAGAAAAATCTATGTTAAGTCCATCATTTTTTTTTAAGGAATCTTCATTTGAAATTTGTCTTGAACTGTTATTTTTAAGTAGACTATTATTACTACAGCTTATTGAAAGTAATATTAAAATTATCATAAAAATATAGAGAAGTCTTTTACTTGTCATTTGTATCATCACCTTGCTTTTTATGTGTACTTTTATTATGTGTACTTATATTTTTTTTATTTTTATATTTATATTTTGCTTAGAAATATACAGATAGAAATGTTAAGGACAAACTATCATATGGAGATGCTTCTTTAGGAATGAGCAGTATGAAAGATAAAACAGTCAAGGGTGGGTTTTGTTGAATTTAAAAAAAATAAAGTCTGAAATTATAAAAATAACAAATAAGTAAAATTTAAAATAATAAATAAATATTATATCAGGGTAAAAAATGAAAAAGTAATAATAAATATTGACATTGTGATATAGTTTGTTATAATGGAAAAAAGATAAATTTTAAAAGAAAATTTTGTGTTATTATTCGTAAATAATAACTATTAATTTAGAAATGGAGAAAATCATGGAAAAGGATATTGTAAAATCAGTTATGCAAAAATTTTATAGCTTTTTTTATTTTATGTTCTGGGGCTTTTATTTTAGCGCTGGCTATTTATTTTGCAAAAAAACTGAAAAAAATATCTTTCTAATGAGTTTTTAATTTTCATAGAGTATTTTAGTATCTTATAACATCGATATTTCATGGAACTCATTATATATGAGTTCCATTTTTTTTAAATATAATTAAATATATGTAAGGGGGCAATATAAATAGAAGTACTGAAGGTTATTGAAGGGACTGCTTAATAAGTAGTTTATTGGAATTTTTATTCAAACAATGACTATAGAAAACAGAAGTATAGTAGGTTACACGATTAATAAGAAGGAGAGTGTTAAGTAGTGGAAAATCTAGTTGTTGAACTTGGAGAAAGAAGTTATCCAATCCTAATCAAAAAAGGATTGATGAATGAAGTAAATGTTGAAATTGAGAAGATTTACAAAGGAAAAAAAATATTTATATTAACTGATAAAAACGTAAATTCTTATTATGGAGATAAGATAAAATCATGCTTAGTTAATTCAGGATATGATGTTAAAATAATGGCTTTAGAAGCAGGTGAAGAAACAAAAGCTTTCAGCACTTTGCCTGTAATATACAATGAACTTTTAGATTTTAAAATTACAAGAAGTGATTTAATAATAACTCTTGGTGGTGGAGTAATTGGAGATCTTGGTGGATTTGCTGCAGCTACTTTTTTAAGAGGGGTAGATTTTGTTCAAATACCAACATCTTTACTGGCTCAGGTTGATAGCAGCGTAGGAGGAAAAGTTGCAGTTGACTTAGAAAGAGGTAAAAATCTAGTTGGAAGTTTTTATCAACCTAAAGCAGTTTTAATAGATCCAGATGTATTAAAAACTTTAAATGAAAAGTTTTTTAAAGATGGTATGGGTGAAGTAATTAAATATGGATGTATAAAGGATAGAGAATTCTTCCATTTCTTAAAGAGTTTGAAAACTAAAGAAGAAGTTATGCACAATATTGAAAGAATTATCCACAAATGCTGCTTTATAAAAAAATGCGTTGTGGAAAATGATGAAAAGGACACAGGAGAAAGAATGTTGTTAAATTTTGGACATACTTTAGGTCATGCAATAGAGACTTATTATAATTTTAAAAGATTTACTCACGGAGAAGGCGTTGCTATAGGTATGTATGAAATAAGCAGAATTGCAGAAAATAAAGGACTTACTGAAAAAGGTGTAAGTGAAGAAATTAAAGAAATACTGATTCAATATGGGCTTCCTTATGAAGTCGAGATAAAAGATAATTCTGCAATTTTAGACACCATAGCTTTAGATAAGAAAAATATCGATAATTCCTTGAAGGTAGTATTACTAAAAAATATTGGTGAGTCGTTTTTGGAAAAGACTAGTGTGGAGTTTTTCAAATAAGTAACATACATCATGAATTTTATATTGTGAATTAAGGTGCATGAAAATAGGCTGGCAGATGGGCTTGTTATTTTTTGATTGTGCCTAACTAAGAGGTGATGAAATGGGAGATTTAAAAATATATCCAAGAAAATTAAATGGCGAAGTTAAGATACCCCCATCTAAGAGCATGGCCCATAGAGCAGTAATCTGTGCGGCCCTTGGAAATGGAGTAAGTAAAGTTACAAATATAGATTACTCTGATGATATTATAGCAACAATTGAAGCTATGTCATCATTAGGAGCAAGGATAACAAAAAAAGAAGAGTATCTTGAAGTTTGTGGGATTAGAAGTCCTGAAAATATTGAAGTTAATTTAGTAAAGAGCGAAAGACTTATAGATTGTAATGAATCAGGCTCAACCTTAAGATTTTTAGTACCTATTGCAGCGTTATTTGATGGTGTTAACAGATTTGTTGGAAGAGGTAATTTAGGGAAAAGGCCTTTAGATACATACTATAATATATTTGATGAACAAAATATAAAGTATTCCTATAAAGAAGGCGTACTAGATTTAAAGACAGAAGGTAAATTACAGTCAGGGGAATTTAAAGTTAAAGGAAATATCAGCTCGCAGTTCATAACAGGTTTATTATTTACTCTTCCTCTTTTAGATGGAGATTCTAAAATTCTAATAACAACAGAAATGGAATCAAAGGGATATATTGATTTAACCTTAAGTGCAATGAAAGACTTTGGCATAGAGATTATAAATAACAATTATGAAGAATTTATAATAAAGGGAAATCAAATTTATAAAAGCAGGGACTATCGAGTTGAAGGAGATTATTCTCAAGGGGCATTTTTCTTTTGTGCAGATGCACTTTCAAATAATGTAATTTTAAATGATTTAAAGTTAGACTCTCTTCAAGGAGATAAAGAAGTAATAGATATTTTAACAAGAATGGGATTAGATATAATTAATAAAAATAATGGGTTAATCGGAATAGCAAATGAAAGACTAAAAGCAACTATAATTGATGGCTCTCAATGCCCAGACATAATTCCTGTAGTAGCTTTAGTTGCAGCACTAAGCACAGGTACAACAGAAATAATAAATGCTGGAAGACTCAGGATTAAAGAATGCGATAGATTAGCAGCTGTAACGTCTGAGCTTAATAAGTTAGGAGCTAAAATTAAAGAAAGAGAAGATGGTTTAATAATAGAGGGAGTTAAAGAGCTAAAAGGCGGAGCAGAAGTCTGGAGTCACAAGGATCATAGAATTGCAATGACTATAGCTATAGCATCTACTGTATGTAAAGATCCAATAGTGCTTAAGGATTATGAATGTGTTTCTAAATCATATCCTCAGTTTTGGGAAGATTTTAAAAGTTTAGGAGGTGTATTTGATGAGTGGAATATGGGGAAATAACTTAAAAGTTTCTATTTTTGGTGAGTCACATGGGGTCGGAATAGGAATTACAATAGATGGACTTCCTTCTGGTGTCGAAATTAACCTAGAAGAAGTTATGAAAGAAATGGCTAGGCGTGCTCCAGGGAAAAGTAACTTATCTACAGCAAGAAAAGAAGCTGATGCACCAGAAATTTTAAGTGGATTTTTTGAAGGAAAGACCACAGGAACTCCTCTTTGTGCAGTGATTAGAAACTCAGATATGCGCTCTAAGGATTATGGAAAGCTTAAGGATTTAATGAGACCAGGTCATGCAGATTATCCAGGGTATGTTAGATACAATGGATTCAATGATTATAGAGGTGGCGGATCTTTCTCAGGAAGAATTACTGCACCATTAGTATTTGCAGGTGCTATTTGTAAGCAGGTACTAGCAGGTAAGGGAATAAGTATAGGAGCTCATATTAAAAGTATTGGTGATATTGAAGATAAAAGTTTTTATGAGGTCGAATTAAATAAAGAACTTTTAGAAGATCTAAAAAATAAAGAATTACCTCTTTTAATTTCAGAAAAAGAGGAAGAAATGAGGGAGACAATCCTTAAAGCAAAAAAAGAGCAGGATTCTGTGGGAGGAACTATTGAATGCACAGTTCTTGGTATAAATGCAGGAATCGGAAATCCGTTTTTTGATTCAGTTGAGTCAACTTTAGCGCACTTAATGTTCTCCGTTCCAGCGGTTAAGGGAATAGAATTTGGAAAGGGCTTTGAAATGAGTAAACTTAATGGTTCAAATTGCAATGACGAATATTATTATGATGGTGATAAGGTAAAGACTTATACAAACAATAATGGTGGAATTACAGGTGGAATTACAAATGGAATGCCAATATTATTTAAGGTTGCAATGAAGCCGACACCATCAATATCTAAAGTTCAAAGGACAATAGATATTGCAGAAAAGAAAGAATCAGAGCTTATAATTGAAGGAAGACATGATCCATGCATTGTGCAAAGGGCTGTTCCAGTAATTGAAGCAGTAACTGCAATAGGAATATTAGATTTAATCAGTTAAAGGTCAAGAATTAAGAATTTAGGACACAAGTTTTATAAAATCTTTATTCAAAACTATTAATGGTGGATTTATAACAGATCTAAAAGGAGAGAGTAAAGTGACGGAATTAGATGATTATAGAAAGAGCATTGATGAAATAGATAAAAAAATAACGGAATTATTTGAAAAGAGGATGGATGTAGTTCTTAAAGTTGGAGAATATAAAAAGAAGAATAATTTAGCAGTTTTTGATGAAAGTAGAGAAAAAGAAGTCATTGAAAAAAACTTAGGATATCTTGAAAATAAAAACTATGAAGAAGGAACTAGAGAGTTCTTCGCTCAGATAATGGAAATCGCTAAGAAACTTGAAAATAAAAAAATTGAAAAGGCTGTTGGAGAATATAAATTTACGCAACGTCAAAGTTCTATAAATAAAAAGAAGATTGGTTATTATGGAGTTAAAGGATCTTTTACGGAAGAAGCCATGATGAAGTACTTTGGAGATGTCAAATCAGCAAAAGCATATGAAGAATTTGAAAATGTTTTTGCTGCAGTTAAAGATGGTGAAATTGATTATGGAGTAGTTCCAATAGAAAATTCGTCAACAGGTGCTATTTCACAAGTTTATGATCTTTTATATAAATATGATTTTTATATTATCGGTGAAGAATGTATTAAGATAAATCAACATTTAATTGGTGTAAAAGGTGCTGAATTAGAAACAATTAAGGAAGTATATTCACATCCTCAAGGCTTTGAACAAAGTACGGAGTTTCTTAAAAAGCATAATGCTTGGAAGCTGATTCCTTTTCATAGCACTGCAGATAGCGTTAAACTTGTAAGTGATTTAAATGATAAGTCTAAGGCAGCTATTGCAAGTAAAAGAGCTGCAAGTATATATAATTTAGAAATAATAAAAGAAAATATAAATAATCAAAGTGAAAACTCTACAAGATTTATAATAATATCAAAGGAACTTGAAACAAATTCTAGTTGTAATAAGGTTAGTGTAGTGTTTTCTCTTGAACATAAAGCTGGTACATTATATAAATTATTAAGCCATTTTGCAGAAAATGACATAAACATGATGAAGATTGAATCAAGACCAATGGAAAAAGGAGCATGGAAGTATTTCTTATATGTTGATTTTGAAGGAAATCTCGAAAGTGAAAAAGTCAGAAAAGCATTAAGTCTAATAGAACAAAGCAGTGCTTACTTTAAACTTATAGGAGGATACAAGAAATATAGTTAACTGTTAACTGAATAAAGTGGGGTGATTAATTTGGATTTTTATGGATTGCTCGGAGAAAAATTATCTCATAGCCTTTCACCTAAAATTCATAATAATTTTTTTAAAGCTTCAAATATTGAAGGTGCATACAAGCTTTTTGAGGTCAAAAAAGAAGAATTAGGTAAAGCAGTAGAGGCAATAAAAGTTCTTAAGGTAAAGGGAGTAAATGTTACTATTCCGTATAAGCAGGATGTAATGAAATATTTAGATTTTATATCGGAAGAAGCACAAAAAATAGGTGCAATAAATACAATCCATTTAGATAATGGAAAATTATATGGTTATAATACAGATTATTTTGGCTTTGGAACTATTATTAAAAATAATAGTATTGAAATTAAAGATAGCATAGCTATGGTGCTCGGAAATGGTGGAGCAGCTAAAGCTGTTATAACCTACTTGCTGGATCAAGGAATTAAAAAGATTTATTTAGTTTCCAGAAGAAAAAGTATTAATTCTGATTATAATGATGAAAAAATTGAAATTAAAACTTATGAAGAAATAGGCTATATAAAAGGAGATATTTTGATAAATACGACTCCTCTTGGAATGTATCCTAATGCAGATGCTACGCCGGTTGATAAAGACATAATAAATAATTTTAATGTATTAATAGATATAATTTATAATCCTAAGGAAACAAAGTTCTTAAAAATAGGTGAAAAATTAAGCAAAAAAGTATGCGGTGGAATCGAAATGCTCATTGGGCAAGCTATAAAGTCTGAAGAAATATGGCAAGGACATTCTTTGGATAAGGCTGTGTCAGAAGAGCTATATTCAATGTTTCAAGATGAATTTAAGTAGGTGGCATATATGAAAGACAAAGTAGTGCTTATTGGGATGCCTGGGTGTGGAAAGAGCACAATAGGTGAAGTAATAAGTAATGAACTAAAATTAAAATTTTATGATATGGACGAATATATCGAAGGTATGACATCTAAGACAATTCCTCAGCTTTTTGAAATGGGAGAAACTTACTTTAGAGATCTTGAAACCTTAGCTTGCATAGAATTATCTAAAAAGGATAATATACTGATTTCTTCAGGCGGAGGCGTAATAAAGAGAAAAGAGAATATGGATGTATTAAAAGAAAAGTCTTATATTGTCTTTATAGATAGGCCTTTAGAGGAGCTTTTGAAAGATATAGATATTTCGGGAAGACCCTTGTTAAAAGAAGGCAGAGATAAATTAATCAAGTTATATGATGAACGCTATGAATTATATAAATTATATGCAGATGAAATTATCAGGAATGATAAGGAACTTGAAAATGTGATAAGTATAGCGAAAGAAGTCATAAAACTTAATTTAGAGCTAGATTAGGAGGAATATTAATGAAGATTATGGTCATTAATGGCCCTAACTTAAACATGGTTGGAGTTAGGGAAAAAGGAATCTATGGCACAAAATCCTTTGAAGATATATGCGAGTATATTAAGGAAGAAGGCAAAAATAGAGGTCATGAAGTAACATTGTTTCAAAGCAATTGTGAAGGTGAAATAATAGATGAACTTCAAAAAGCATATTTTGAGAAGTATGATGGAATAATAATAAATCCAGGAGCTTATACTCATTATAGTTATGCGATTCATGATGCTATAAAAGGAATTAATATAGATACAGTTGAAGTACATTTATCTAATGTACATTCAAGAGAAGATTTCAGAAAGAAATCTGTAACTGCACCAGCATGTATAGGCCAAATGTGTGGTTTTGGAGAACAGGGGTATATATTAGCTATGAAGGCATTAGAATTGAAAAAGATGTCTAAATAGTTTATTATATAAGTTAATTAGCAATTAATAATCTGTAGTAAATAGTTGAAGAAAACATATAAATATAATTTTTGAAAAATCTAGTCAGATATTTCAAATGCAACTATGAACTGCAAACTGTGAACTGTTAATTGACAAAAGTAGTATAGAAGTATAGTAGTAAAAAATTAAAAGTAGGAGTACAGGAGGAAAGTAAAAATGATAATTATTATGAACCCAAAGGCAACAGAAGAAGAAGTAAGAAAGGTTACATCAGTAATTGAAGCAAAAGGATTAGAGGTTAATCTTTCAAAAGGCGATACTTACTACATAGTAGGTATTATAGGAGATACATCTATAATCGATCCTAAAAAAATGCAGGTACTAAAGGGTGTAGATAGAGTTATGAAGGTTCAAGAACCTTTTAAGAAAGCTAATAAAATATTTAAACCAGAAGATACAATAGTTAATGTTCAAGGATCTATAGTTGGTGGTGGAAGACTTGGAATAATGGCTGGTCCATGTTCTGTAGAAAGTGAAGAACAAATCATTGAAGTAGCTAAAAGAGTAAAGGCAGCTGGAGCTAATTTCTTAAGAGGAGGAGCTTTCAAACCAAGAACTTCACCTTATAGTTTCCAAGGATTAGAGCTTGAAGGTTTAAAACTATTAAAAGCAGCAAAACAGGAAACAGGGCTACCAATAGTAACAGAGCTTATGTCAACAGATTATTTGGATGCTTTTGTTGAAAATGTTGATATGATTCAAATTGGTGCTAGAAATATGCAAAACTTTGATTTGCTAAAGCAGGTTGGTAAGACTAAAACACCAGTATTATTAAAGAGAGGTTTATCAGCAACTATAGAAGAATGGCTTATGTCAGCAGAATACATTATGGCAGGTGGAAATGAAAATGTAATTCTTTGTGAAAGAGGAGTAAGAACTTTTGAAACTATAACAAGAAATACATTAGATTTACAGGCCGTTCCAGTGATAAAGAAATTATCACATTTACCTATTATTGTAGACCCAAGTCATGCAGGAGGTTATGCTTACCTAGTAGAGCCAATGGCTAAAGCAGCAATTATGGCAGGAGCAGATGGTCTTATGATAGAAGTTCATAATGATCCAGAAAATGCATTAAGTGATGGACAGCAATCACTTACTCCAGACCAATTTGATGCACTTATGGCTAAGGTTAAAGCAGTAGCAGATATCGAAGGTAAGGAAATTTAATTCTGTGTAGATAAAGGGAGCTATTAATATGAAGATAGTAGTTGTAGGTCTTGGAGTAATTGGAGGATCATTTACCATGGCATTAAAGGAAGCTGGGTATGATGATGTGTATGGCATAGATATTAATGAAGAGTCTCTAGAAAAAGCAAAAAAGCTTGGATTAATAAAAGAAGGGTTTACTAGTGGCGATGAGATAGTTAAAAGTGCAGATTTTATAATTATTTCCTTATATCCTCGATTAGTTAAGAAATTTATAACCGACAATAAAGAAAACTTTAAGGATGGTGCTGTAATAACAGATGCAACTGGAATTAAGAAAATGTTTATTGATGATATAATAAAGATTTTGCCAGAAAATATTGATTTTGTTTTTGGGCACCCAATGGCAGGAAGAGAAAAAAAGGGAATAGATTTTGCAAGCAGTACAGTTTTTAAAGGTGCAAATTATATCTTAACACCAGTAGCTAGAAATAAAGAAGAAAATCTAAGAATGATAGAAGACTTAGTTTATAAGCTTGGATTTAAGAGAATTAGAAGGATAACTCCTGAGCATCATGATGAGATGATAGGATATACAAGTCAGCTTCCTCATTCTTTAGCTGTAGCACTAGTTAATAGTGATTTAGAAGGAAGAGAAACTGGAAGCTTTATTGGAGATAGCTACAGGGATTTAACTAGAATAGCAAACATAAATGAAGACTTATGGAGTGAACTTTTCCTGGGAAATAAGGAAAATCTGTTGACGAGTATAGAAAACTTTGAAGTTGAATTAGACAAAATAAAACATGCAATAGAAAATGATGATAAAGAAGCATTAAAAGAATTATTTATAAAATCTACTAATAGGCGTGAAAAATTATAATAAGTATGTAGGGCTTTTGTTATTTAAGATAATAACAAAAGCCCTATTTTACTATGTACTAATCTTAGAGAAATTATATGCAATAATAAAAAATAGATTTTTGGTGTTATGAAAAGAAGGAAATATACATTGTTTATTTCATATATAGTTTTTTATGCTGAAATAAATAATGTAGAAAGAATGTATTTATTAAGGCTAATTGTATAAAAAATATATTTTTTCAATTAAAAGATATGACATATGTTGAATAATTATATATACTAATATATAATTGAATTATAAATTATGTGAAAGAATAATACATTTATTTATAAAGAAGTTTAAGGAGGTGTTTAAAGTGTCCTATTTAGTTGGAATCGATATAGGAGGGACGAACTTAAGAGCTGCAGTTATTTCTAAAAAAGGTGAAATAATTGATGTTTTTAAAGTGAAGAATGAAGTGAGCAAGGGTGCACCTTATAATTTAGATAAGCTGGTTAATCATATTGAAAAAGAATGGAGTAAATATGAGATTGAGAAAGTTGGAGTTGGAGTGCCAGGACCTATAGATTTAAAAGAAGGAAAATTATTAAATCCAGTTAATTTAAAGGAATGGGCAAATTTCAATATAAAGCAATATTTAAGTGAAAAGCTTAAACTCCCTGTAAACGTTAATAACGATGCTAATGTGGCAGGACTTGCAGAAAGTATAGTTGGGAGTGCAAAGGAATGTACATCGGTATTTTATATAACTATTTCCACTGGGGTAGGTGGTGCGTTTATATTAGATAAGAAAATCATAAACGGAGCCCATAGCCAGACAGGAGAAATCTATAACATGATAATAAACGAAGATAATTACAGTCAGGGAGGATTAAACAAAGGTGGCTTGGAAGGCCAATGCAGTGGAGTAAATATAGCTAGAGTAGCATCAGAACAATATGGACAAACATTGACAACTAAAGAAGTATTTAATTTGTATAAAAAGAATGACGAAAAAGCTATTTTTGTAATAGACAAATGGATAGACAATATTTCAATAGGAATTGCCAATATAATAGCAGTAGTTGACCCAGAAGCTATAGTTATTGGCGGAGCAGTATTGATAAATAACACGTTTTTACTGGCTAAGATTATTGAATGTGCAAAGAAAAAGGCTGCCGATCCTAAAATAGTAGATATAAGAGTAGCTGTGCTTGGTGATAATGCAGGTCTTATTGGAGCAGCAATGCTTTAAATAGTTAGCAATTGACAGTTAACTTAAATAGAATATGTAATCTATCAAAATAAAAGTGCCAATAAACATAAGAAGCAGGAGGAGAAAAATATGAGTATAAAATATAAATTCCCAGAAAGTTTTTGGTGGGGATCAGCAACATCAGGACCACAAAGTGAAGGAAGATTTAACAAAAAACATGATAGCGTATTTGATCATTGGTTTGATATAGAACCAGAAGTGTTTTTTAATGGAGTAGGACCTGATGTAGCATCAAACTTTTATAATAGCTACAAAGAAGATTTAAAATTAATCAAAGAAATTGGCTTAAATAGTTTTAGAACATCAATTCAGTGGACAAGATTAATGAAAGATTTTGAAACAGGAGAAGTTGATGAGGATGCAGTAATGTTTTATAATGATGTAATCGACGAATGTATAAAGAATAATCTACTTCCAGTCATGAATTTGCATCATTTTGATCTGCCAGTTGAATTATATGATAAATATGGAGGCTGGGAGTCAAAGCATGTGGTAGATTTATTTGCTATTTTTGCGAAGAAATGTTTTGAGCTATTTGGAGATAGAGTTAAACATTGGACCACCTTTAATGAGCCTATGGTAGTTGTTGAAGGAGAATATTTATATAAATTCCATTATCCAAAGATAGTAGACGGAAAGAAAGCAGTACAAGTTTTATATAACTTGAACTTAGCTTCTGCAAAAGCAATAAGAGAGTTTAAAGCTTCAGAATGTCATAAAAATGGAGGAAAGATTGGTATAATTCTTAACTTAACTCCATCATATCCAAGATCACAAAATGAAGAAGACATAAAAGCAGCTGGATTTGTAGAAGATTTCTTTAATAATTCATTTTTGGATCCTGCAATAAAAGGTGAATTTACACCATCTTTAGTAGAGGTATTAAAAAATGATAAGGTTATGTGGGAATCAACAGAGGAAGAATTAGAAATAATTAAAAATAATAAGATTGATTTCTTAGGAGTAAACTATTATCAACCAAGAAGAGCTAAGGCTAAGAAAACAAAGTTTGATGAATCAAATGGATGGATGCCTAATAAGTACTTTGATGATTATGAAATGCCAGGAAGAAGGATGAATCCTTATAGAGGATGGGAGATATATCCTGAATGTATGTACGATATTGCAATTAATATAAGAGATGACTATAATAATATTCCTTGGTATATTTCCGAGAATGGAATGGGTGTTGAAGGCGAAGAAAAGTATATAAATTCAGAAGGCATAATAGAGGATGATTATAGAATAGATTTTTATAAAGAACATTTAGAATATCTTCATAAGGGAATAAGTGAAGGTTCAAATTGTTTTGGCTATCATACATGGACACCAATAGATTGCTGGTCATGGGCCAATGCTTACAAAAATAGATACGGATTTATTGCGGTAGATTTAGATACTCAAAAGAAAACTATTAAAAAATCAGGAAGATGGATTAAAGAAGTGTCAGAAAATAATGGGTTTTAAGTAATTTATAACGATGCTGTCTTAAATTAAGACAGCATCTTGAATTATGTAAAAGTTTTATATTAAAAGACATATATGTAATAAATTTCTTGCGCGATAATTATTTTATATATCAAATTGAAATTTAAAAAGCATTGGAAAGGGGAGCTTATAAAATGAGAAATTTTATGGTTTTTGATATTGGTGGGAGTTCTACAAAATGGTCAGTCATTACTGAAAAAGGAGAATTCAAAGAGAGCAATAAATTTACTTGTGCCAAAACAGCTGATGAATTTTTTAGTGAATTAATTAAGATAGCAAATGAGATGAAGAAAAAATATGATGTTAAAGGAATTGCAATAAGTGCTCCAGGAGCAGTTGATAGTGATACTGGATTAATTGGTGGTACAAGTGCAATACCATATATACATGGACCTAATCTTAAGGAAATATTAAAAGAAGGTACAGGAATAAATGTTGAAATTGAAAATGATGCAAATTGCGCAGCTCTTGGAGAATGCTGGCTTGGTGCAGGAAAGGACAATGATGATTTAGCATTTATAGTCTGTGGATCAGGCATTGGTGGAGCTATAGT
This sequence comes from Clostridium sp. BL-8, assembly GCF_002006495.1. Classification (NCBI taxonomy): domain Bacteria; kingdom Bacillati; phylum Bacillota; class Clostridia; order Eubacteriales; family Clostridiaceae; genus Clostridium; species Clostridium sp. BL-8. Next base: position 11,428 of record NZ_LZZL01000043.1, on the reverse strand, counting down.
TAAAGACAAGAAAATTCATGTTGGAATTCATAAACACGGTGGAGAATTTGGATATTGTGTAATGAATTACGAATTGGGAGAAATTCCTAAATTTATAAGCTGGAGTAAAATTGGAGCTACTAAAGCATTAGCAGAAAATGTTGCAAAGTTAAAAGGTTTGGACGAGGAAGATCTTAATGGTGAAGAAGTATTTGAATTGTGTGATAAGGGAGATAAAATTGCCTGTAAGGAAGTTGATAAGTATTACTTTATGATGGCTATGGGGATTTACAATATTCAATATACTTATGATCCAGAAGTAATTATCTTAGGGGGAGCAATAAGCGAAAGAAAAAATTATGTTGAAGAAATAAATAAAAGATTAGATATAATGACTAAGCATGGTTTAGAGGGACTCATAAAACCGGAAATAAAAACATGTGAATATGGGAATGATGCAAATAAATTAGGTGCATTATGCAATTATCTCCAAAGAGAAAAATAATAGAATAGTTTTATAAAAAAATTTTTTAAATATTATTTGTTAATTAGTTAAAGAATCGATAAAAATCATGAAGCAGCTGCTGAAAAGTAATACAGTAGCTGCTTTTGTTTAATTAGCTCAATTGGAAAGATTCACAATCAGTGCACTCTTTTTGCTTAGGGCTTGATTCATGAGTTCCAACTTTAATTTGTTCTAAGGTACAATAATTTTCATTACCACCGTGCCATTTGCAAGGTTTTACTGAACATCCTATACTTTTATTACATGACATATAAATCACTCCTTAAATTTAATTTCGATAATATTATTTGATAAAAAAATCTTTTTATACTTCTAAATAAATGGTTATATATAGATGGATATCCAACAGATAAACTGGATTTAAGCATGAATTAATCGAATATATGTTTATTGTACAGGATTTATGAAATTTTCTTATAATTTCTTAAAATTGATGTGAGTAATTTATTCAAAAATCAGAAACAGGTGGCTTTAAGCCACCTGTTTATTAAGAGTAAATTTCATTATTTTTCTAAAAGCATTTGTGAATTATTATATCTCTTTCCCTGAAACAAATACTTTCTTTATATTGATGTTATCATCAAATAATACTAAATCTGCATCATAATCTTCCTTGATTTGTCCTTTGTGGTCATCAACCTTACAATGTTTAGCGCCATTAAAAGAAGCCATCTTCACAATTTCATATAGTGGTATATCTGAATTTTTGTATACATTTCTTACAGCTTTATCAAGAGTAAGTACAGAGCCTGCAAGAGCACCATTCTCTAAACGCGCTTCATCATTAATTACGATGACTTTTTGCCCGCCTAATGAATATTCTCCATTTGGCATGCAGCAGGCCATCATAGCATCTGATATTAATAAAACATTATCAGTTCCTTTTTGATTATATGCAATTCTTAAAGCAGGATATGAAATATGAATTCCATCTGAAATGGTTTCGGTGGTTATATTACTATCGAAAACAGCACCTACAGCTCCAGGATTCCTATGATTTAAAGGAGTCATGGCATTATAAAGGTGAGTTGAATGACTTGCTCCGCATTTAATCGCCTCAAGCATTTCTTCATAAGTTGCATTTGTGTGGCCTAAAGAACAAATAACCCCACTATCAGCTATATACTTAATAAGCTCCTTAGCCCCATCGACTTCTGGTGCGAGTGTTATGGAGACAATAATATCTTCATAATCTTTTATTATATCCTGATACGCCGAAATTGATGGAGATAAAAGGTGGTTAGGATTTTGAGCACCAATTGCTTTGGGACTTACGAAAGGACCTTCTAAATGAACACCTAAAATATGTGCCCCATCATTACCAGTTGTTTTCAAATCTTTTATTACTTTCAAGGATTTTCTGATTTCATCTATAGAAACAGTCATGGTTGTAGGAGTAAATGAGGTTGTTCCATGTTTAACTATGGTATTGGCAATTGTATTAATTGCTTCACTGGTACCGTCCATTGTATCATAACCGCCTGCACCGTGGATGTGAACATCTATAAAACCAGGGGATACATATAACCCTTTTGCATCAATTATATTTTCATCACCGCAATCATTAGGATTTATTGCTTTGATTTTGCCATTTTCAACAAGAAGTGAACCTTCTTCTATTCTATCTAAGTAAATAATATTACAATTTTTTATTAACATTTTTTTCCTCCTTTATATAAATAAATTTTAAAAGCCATATAGTTTGCATGCATAAATATTTAGAAATGTAGAATACTTTTCGTCATTAAATTTATAAGTTTAAACTGTGAATCTGTAGTTAATGAAAAGTGGATATTATCAGTTGTATGTATTAAGTATACCGCATTTATAAAAGGTTTTTCAAGTATATATTGACATGGGGCATATAATAAATTATACTGTTATTGAAGTGGTAATTACCACTTTGGACTTAGTTTTTATAACAATATTTTCAAATAATCTACTTAAATTGAGCGATTTATATTTTCTTTTCAAATAAGTAAGAGTATAATTGTTGATAAACTGCTAGAACTAAATGAGGTGTATTTATGGATGCAATAGACAAGAATTCAACAATTCCTTTATATGTTCAATTGATGAATATTCTTATTGAAAAAATAGAAACTAGTATGGAGGAAAATGACAAGCTCGATTCGGAAAGAGAAATTTGTAAAAAATATAATGTTAGTAGAACGACAGTCAGAGAAGCTTTAGACGAGCTTGAAAAAAACAAATATATCTATAAAGTACAAGGAAAAGGAAACTTCATATCTCCAAGAGTTGTAGAGCAAGATTTAATAAAGGTTTCTTCATTTACTGAAGAAATGAAAAAACATGGGAAGAATCCTACATCTAAATTATTAAATTTTGAGGTTATAGAAGCCAGCAATAAAGTGGCTAGAAAACTGGAAATGGAAGAAAATGAACTTGTATTTAAAATTTCAAGAATAAGAATTGCTGATGATATACCAATGATATATGAAATAACATATCTGCCATATGAAAGATTTAAAAAGCTTTCTAAAGAGATGATTGAAGAAAATCCTTTATATGAAATATTTAAGAATGTATTCAATGCTCAGATTACTTCTGCAGAAGAAGTGATAGAAAGTGTATTGATAAACAAATTAGAAAGTGTTTATCTAGAGGTACCGCAAGGACATGCAGCCTTAAAATTTGAAAGAATAGCATATGAGCAAGAGGAAATCATTGAATATACCATAACTATAGCAAGAGGAGATAAATATAGATATAGAGTTTGTTTGAAAAATTAACAATAAAGGAGAGTATAAACAATGAAGTTACTAGTAGTTAAAGATTATGAAGAAATGAGTAAAGTTGCAGCGGAAACATTTAAAGAAGTTATTAATGAAAAGCCAGAGGCTATTTTAGGTCTTGCAACAGGTAGCACTCCAGTTGGATTATATAAATATCTTATTGAAATGAATAAAAATAAAGAAATAGATTTTTCTAAAATAAAAACCGTGAATCTAGACGAATATGTTGGACTTGGAGAAGAAAATCCTCAAAGTTATAGATATTTCATGAACGAAAACTTATTTAATCACGTTAATATAAATAAATCAAATACTTTTGTTCCGAATGGATTAGCAAAAGATCTTAACGAAGAAACTAAAAACTATGATAAAAGAATAGATGAATTAGGTGGAATTGATTTACAAATTCTTGGAATAGGAAGCAATGGTCATATTGCATTTAATGAACCAGATGAATTTTTAATCTCAGAAACACATGTAACTAATTTAGCTCAAAGTACAATTGAAGCAAATTCTAGATTCTTTAATTCGATAGAAGAAGTTCCTACTAAAGCTATATCTATGGGAATTGGACAAATAATGAAGGCTAAGAAAATACTATTATTAGTAAAAGGTGAAGATAAGGCAGATGCAATAAAAGAATTATTGAATGGAAAGATTACAACAAATAATCCAGCAACAATCTTAAAGCTGCATAAAGACGTAATTGTAATAATAGATGAAAAGATGGCAGAAAAAATTAAATAGAAAAACTAAACTATTATTAAAACAGATGATTTGAGTTTGAAGTTATATAAAATTATTTTTATATAGCTTTTTTTATTTAAATATAACTTTTTTAGGTTAAAATATTAATGGAGTAAATAAAGAAAAATAGGTAAAGTTGCGAAAATAGCTGATTTTAGTATATAATAAGATAAGGAAAAGATATACTTAATAAGGTAAAAAGTTATATTATAAGGAATGGGGAAAAATATTATGGCAAAGTATGAGGAAATTGCTGAAGATATACGAAATAGAATATTAAGTGGTAAATATAATCCTAATGAACAGCTACCCTTAGAAAAAGAGATGTGTGAACAATATGGTGTGAGTAGAATTACAATAAAGAAAGCAGTTGATGAACTAGTTATTCAAGGGTTAGTAATAAAGAGGAGAGGCTCAGGAACTTTTGTAAAGGCACTTGATGATGATGATGTTCAAGAATTAAGCTTAGCAAAACAATTTGGTGGATTTTCTCAAGCTCATAAGGACAAGAAGGTAACTTCGAAAATTATTAACTTTGAAGTTATTCATCCAAGTGAAGAAATAGCAACTAAATTAAAAATAACTTGTGATGATTTTGTTTATTATATGATAAGAACTAGATATGCTAATGATGAACCATATGTGGTTGAATATATGTATATGCCTATAAGCCTTATACCAGGAATTAAAAATGATGTTCTATTGAATTCAATTTATAGTTATATTGAAAAAGAGTTAAAGTTAAAAATAAAAAGTGGTCATAGAATAATTCGTGCAATCTTACCAAACGAATTGGAACAGGAATGTCTTCAGATAGCAGATAATTTTCCAATATTAGAGGTAGAACAGGTAGGCTTCTTAGATAATGGTCAGCCATTTGAATATTCAAAAGCACACCATAGAAGTGATAAAATAGAATTTAGAACTGTAAGTATTAAATAAGCAACAAAAAGTATTACTAGAAGTGCCGATTTCTAGTAATACTTTTTTTTAGATCGCAAGTTGATGCAAAGTTTATCCTATTTCATTTATAAGGCCTTTTCTATAAGCTTTTAGCAGCAATTTTAAATCTTTAATTTGGTTTTTAAGTTCTTTTCCGACATCTGTGTCTCCAACTTTTTTTCGATCTAATTTTTCTACTATTTTAGTTGATGATAAAATATCTGTTTCTCTACTGAATGCATCTTCAATTGATTTAAAAGGCTGATGAGATATTAATTGCAATCCATATGAATTATAAGTCAACGTATATCCAGCGAGCCCAGTCTGACTTCTGTAAGCTTTAGCAAACCCGCCATCTATAACTATTAATTTTCCATTGCATTTTATTGGATTCTCACCAAATTTATTTCTTACTGGAACATGTCCATTTATTATTTTTGACTCTGATGGATCTAAGCCGAATTCTTCGAAAATCATATTACACATTTCTTCAGAATCTCTAAAATCATAATATGGATTTTTCTTTTCTTTATGGGTAGTCTTGTCGTTAATAAAATATCTTTCAAATGTGGCCATATCTTCTTTACCAAAAAGAGAAGAGCAGGCACCAGTCCATAAATACCACATTATGTCCATTCCATATAGTTTTTCTTCGCTACCTCTATTACTGAAGTAACCTTCTCTAGCTAAAGAGTCAAACTTGTCCAAGAGCCTTCTGCCTTGATATTCTTTTCCATTAATAGTCATACTTTTAAAAGTTTTATCTTTATTTAAAGGGATGCATCCGTGAAATAATAAATTCGAGTTAAAGGTTAAGTAGATTCTTCCTTTATTAAATAAGAATAAAACATGCTTTTGAAGTTTTTCACTATTTATAAATGAGCTTTGCAATTTTTCGATTAATTTTCTTTCGTCACTTGTAAGCTCAAAAGGCCTTTTCGGATTAATTGTAGGAAAATTTTTATCATTAAGTTCATAAGTATTATTGTTTAAGATTATGGTACCATCTTTATAATTTATCTTACTTAAAAGCAATCTGTGCTCCATTTTAAATTCAGGTCTCCGCGTAATTATTTCATGTTCAAGTTTAAATTGAATAATTGTAATAGCTTTATGCATTTTTGAAATAAGTTCAATTTCAGAAGTTCCGTGTACAGTCTCATCAGAATTTTTAGGTATAAATCCAGTACAGGGATCATTCTTGTAGTGCTTTAGTGCAAAAGTTGCAAGCGGTAATAAATTTATACCATAAATATCTTCAATTACATCTAAATTTGAATATCTCGCTGCTATTCGTAAGACATTTGCTATGCATGTTGTATTACCTGAGGCAGACCCCATCCATAATATGTCGTGATTTCCCCATTGTATGTCAACAGAATGATAATCAATAAGAGTATCAATTATAATATCAGGTCTTGGGCCTCTATCATATATGTCACCTATTATATGGAGCCTATCTATTACTAGTCTTTGGATTAACTTGGATAAGGCTATTATAAATTCCTGGGCTCTTTCGATTTCAATAATAGTATTCATTATTCCGTCATAATAACCTTGTTTGTCAGCATTATCTGCTTCTTCATGTAGTAATTCTTCTATAATATAGCTAAAATCTTTAGGAAGAGCCTTTCTTACTTTTGATCTTGTATATTTTGATGATACATGTCTGCATAATTCAATTAATCTATATAAATTAATTTTGTACCAATCATTTATATCTTTTTCTTCCTTTAGAACAATTTCTAATTTTTGTTCAGGATAATATACTAGCGTAGCTAAACTTTTTTTCTCACAGTCCATTAAGGAATTACCAAAAACCTCTTCAATTTTTCTCTTTACTGCACCTGATCCATTTCTCAAAACATGAACAAAAGGCTCGTATTCACCATGAAGATCAGCTAAAAAATGTTCTGTTCCTTTAGGTAGGTTTAAAATCGCTTCCAAATTAATAATTTCTGTGGATGCGGCTGCAATTGTAGGATATTGCTTGGCTAGTAAATTTAAATACTTTAATTTTTCACTATAACCTTCCATAAGGTCCTCCTTTTTGTGCCTTATCAAAGTCCTTTAGGAACTTTATTAAGTAATCCTCTTTGAGATAAAATATCGTAAATAGTTTGAGAAGTTGTATCATCAAGTGTGTATCCAAGTAGTTTTACTACTCTCTCTAATTTCTCTTCAGATGTAGTTTCTATTTCTAAATAAGGAAACGGACAAAAGTTTTTATCATTTATATCTATTTCAATTAAGCAATCATGTAATTTATAACTTTCTCTATATTTTTTATTAGATTCTTTGAGTACTAATCCTAAAGATTTAAAGATGCCTTCGCCCATCTTTTTATTATTAATTATTACTTCATTTTCTTCCATTACTTTAAATCTTTCTTGTGATAACATTTTCTTTGTAGTCATGAAATATATAATTTTATTATTAAGCATATCATTTACTGTTCTGATACGTGCATAGCCTTTCTCAGCTAAAAGCCTGCCGTCTTCAAAATCATATATGTCATTAATTTGATTTTCCATTTTAACTTTTTCTGCACCATTTGATAACAAGATATTTCTTATAGAGTCAACATCGATATCAACAATTCTAGTTTCTAATTCTTGCATAAAAGCTATCTCCTTTTTAGTTTTTTATATAATCTCTGCCATTACTAAATTTTTATAATATAGCAGTTTAACCATTTGAAATAGTATTCATTTATTAAGTATAACTTATTCTAATTATTTCTGCTATGGGTATATAAAAATTCCCAATGTTCTTGCAAGTGAAAATATTTGTATTATATAATTAAGTAAAAACTGGAAATATATGTACGATGCTATTTGGCTTGGATTTAAATAAAACTATCTATTACTAGTGAGGGAAAAGTTTATGGGAGAATTAACGAGGAAAGAAGAAGTTATAAAATGTTTAATAGAACTTGAAAATGATAAGAAGAGGGGAATAACAGCAGCAGAATTAAGTTCATACATAGGATTAGATAGAGCTAATATAAGCAGATATTTAAATAGATTATACAAAGAAAAAAGGGTAAATAAAAGAGATGGAAGACCGGTTATATATAGCAGTATTAAAGATTCAAAGCCTCATAATAAGGAGATGCTGGAAAATGGATTAGGCAGATTATCTAGAAAGCAGGATAGTTTAGAAAAACTTGTAGGAGCTAAGCAATCTCTTAAACTACCGATACAGCAGGCAAAGGCGGCAATATTATATCCACCTAGAGGTTTACACACTATTTTGCTTGGAGAAACTGGAGTCGGAAAGTCTTTATTTGCGGAAGTTATGTACAGTTTTGCTAAAGAGTCAAATATGATAGAAAATGATGCACCTTTTATTAGATTTAACTGTGCAGACTATGCTGATAATCCACAACTAGTAGTAGCACAGATATTTGGAGTAAAAAAAGGAGCATTTACGGGTGCAGATAGTGATAAAGAAGGATTATTAACGAAAGCAGATGGAGGAATGTTTTTTTTTGATGAAATACACAGGTTATCGCCACAAGGTCAGGAGATGTTATTCACTTTTATTGATAAAGGATATTTCAGGCGTCTTGGCGATACTGAAAAGAAAATAAAGGTTGAAGTTCAGATTATAGCTGCAACAACTGAACAACCTCAATCATTTTTATTAAAAACTTTTATGAGAAGAATTCCTATGATGATAGTCTTACCGCCATTACGAGAAAGAACATTTGAAGAACGATATTATTTATTAAATGAATTTATAGTAGCAGAATCATTGCGATTAGGGAAAAGTATATATATTAGCAAAAATTCAGTTATATCGTTTTTACTATATGATTGCCCTAATAATATAGGTCAGCTAAAAAGCGATATTCAACTTTCTTGTGCTAAGGCATTTTTGAATTACAAAATAAACAAAAATAACTATATTTTAATAGATGAAAGTGATTTACAGCCAAAGGTTCAAAAAGGAATAATGAAGATTCGTGAATACAGAAAAGAAATAGATAATCTGTCAAAAAATATGACGGATATTTTAAGATTTTCAAGTGAAGATAATGTATTAAAAAATTTGGATTTAGAGCTTAGCCAATCAGAAGATTCTGAAGATAGCAGCTTTTATTCCATAATAGAAAATAAAATGGAAGATTTAAAAAATCAAGGTATCGATGAAAGTAAGATTAATGATATTTTGAATATTGATTTGGAAAAGTATTTTAAAAAATATATTAGTACCATAAATTCAAATTTTAAAAAAGATGAGATTGCTAAAGTTGTTGATTTTAAGGTAGCGAATGTAGTTGAAAAAATGCTTAATATAGCATCAAAAAAATTAAGCAGAGAATTTGAACAAAAGGTTTTCTTTGGGCTATCACTTCATTTGCAAGGGAGTATTAAAAGAATTGTTTCAGGAAAGAAAATATATCATCCAAAGTTAAATGTTGTTAGGGTACAATATAGAGACGAGTTTATTGTAGCAATGGAGATAGTTAAAATCATAGAAAAAGAATTTACTTTAGATGTTCCACTGGATGAAATCGGTTATATAACTATGTTTTTATCCGAATATAATGAGGAAAGTAATGAACAGCTAGAAGAAACTGTTAGAATATTGGTCATGATGCATGGGATAAGTACAGCCAGTAGCATGGCAGAAGTAGCAAATTCCCTAATAGGAGAGGAATATATCCAAGCGTTGGACATGCCACTGACAATGAAGCCTGAGTACATGTTAGAAAAGGCTAAGGAAAAAATCAAAGGAATGAATAGTGGAAAAGGCATTTTAATATTAGTAGATATGGGATCATTGATTAACTTTGGAAGTATTATCGGAAGTGAATTAGGAATTAAAATTAAAACAATAGATATGGTAACAACGCTAACTGTTATTGAAGCTGGAAGGAAAGCTTTAATTGGGAGGAATTTAGATGAGATATATTATTCATGTAAAGATATAGGAAAGGCATCTATACAAATGTCTAATGAAGATTATGAAGAAGAAAAAGAACTTGCTATAATTACGACATGCTTTACAGGTGAGGGGGCAGCAGAGAGAATAAAAACAAGAATAAATCTTAGTCTGGAAAATATAGAAAGAGTAGAACTTATTCCTCTGGATATTTTAGATAGAGAGGACTTTTTAAAGAAAGTAAGTGAATTAAGAAAAAGGTATGTAATATTAGCGGTTGTAGGAACAGTAAATATATTTATTAAAGGGGTACCATTTATACCCGCACAAGATATTTTTGTAGAAAAAGGCATAAAGGAATTAGAATATTTAATAAATATTGAATATGATTTTTTAAAAGTACAAAAAGCGTTAGTCAATGAGATAAAGGAATTAAACTGCATAAAATTACTTTCAGATATTAGAAGAATAATAAAGCAGATAGAAGAAAGTTTAAATGTCGATATACAACATGATGCACAAATTGGAATATTAATTCATGTCAGTTTTCTAATAGACAGATTAAAACATGGGGGAAAAGAAATTACATTCAAAAATTTAGAAGATTACAGAAGTAAGTATAGCAAGGAATTTACATTAATCAAAAAAGCTGTGCAAGTTTTAGAATATAATTATGAAATAAGAATTAAAGATGATGAGTTAGCGTATATACTTAGAATGATCAAAGAAAATTTAATTACTGTGTAAGAATAAAGAAAGTGTGTAAAGTGAATTGCACACTTTCTTTTATATAACACACATTAAAAATTATAATTGAAACCAAGTATTAAGACATTTGATAAAATTTACAAGTATGCTGAAAGTTGGCACTATAATTGCTATATATTAATAGTGTAAGAAAATATAGTTAGTATATTGAAAATAATATAGTTTAAAGGGGGACGTTTACAGTGAAAAAAATATTATTGGTTTGTTCAGCAGGGATGTCAACAAGTTTATTAGTTTCTAAGATGGAAAAAGCAGCAGAAGAAAGGGGGATTGAATGTAGTGTTCAAGCAACAGGAGAGTCAGAAGTTAAAAATTATATAAATGATATAGATGTATTACTATTAGGGCCCCAAGTAAGATTTTTATTGTCAAAATTTAAAAAGAGTTTAGCAGATAAAAATGTACCAGTAGAAGTGATAAATACGATGCATTATGGAATGATGGATGGAGAAAAGGTTTTAAAGAGAGCATTAGAGCTTATAGAAAATAAGTAGTTAAAAGGAGTAAAACATAATGGAAGAAATAATAATGAATCTTATAATACACAGTGGAGAAGCTAGAAGTTATTCAATAGAAGCGATTCAATGTGCTAAAAATGAAGATATAGCTGAAGCAAGAAAGTTAATAGAAAAAGCTGAGATAGAATTATCAAAAGCACATAATATACAAACATCATTAATCCAAAAAGAAGCTGATGGTGGAAAAACAGAACTTTCACTACTTATGGTACATGCACAGGATCACTTCATGACTAGCATGACATTAAAATATCTTGCAATTGAGATCATAGATGTGCATGAAAAATTTATAAAAGAGA
>NZ_LZZL01000042.1:0-51899 GCF_002006495.1 Clostridium sp. BL-8 | reverse complement strand
GGTTTTGTGTGTCAAAAAGAATAAAAAATAAATCTTATTCGCCTGCCAGATTTTTTTCACATGTGTTCGAAAAGGCAGAGGCATAAAAAAATCTCCGGCTCCACAGTCGCCTTCGATTTTTTTATTAAGATTGACATCAATCACTTAAATGCCATAATATAAAATAAAAGGAAGTGATTTAACTATGTTTTTAGCAATAGTAGTTAGCTCCATGCAAAGATTGTAAGATGTGAAAAACTTTTGCTTGGAGCCAATATATAAAGTTTGAGTTTTTCATATTTTGTGCATATGAATGGAAATAATAGATGAAGTATAGGTAAATGTACTGAGCTATTAATTTTTTGATTAAGCCAAAGCAAGCTTTGCATCTTCATTTATATATTAAATGTTGATTGGAGCGAAGAAATTATGAAATATGAAAAAGCGCAAAATATACTGCCAGACGGTATAATTGAAATAATTCAAGAGTATATTGATGGTGGATATATCTATATACCTAGGAAAAATGAAAATAAAAAATTCTGGGGAGAGAATACTGAAACTAAAAGATATCTTAAAACACGAGATAAAGAAATATTTAATGAGTATTACTCTGGAATGTCTGTTAAAGTGTTATCGGAAAAATATTTTTTGACAGAAGGAAGTATTAGAAGAATAATTAGAAAGCAAAAAAATTCTACTTAAGATTAAGGCATATTTTTCACAGTTATTACTATGAAAGATATGCCTTAAGTGACAGTTGGACTTTGAAAATGTATAATTTGGAAGTTTAACGTTACCAAGATTTATTACTTATACTATTATATTTGTATAAGTAAGGTGGGAGGCAAGAATACAGGGCTGTTAATTTTTTGATTGTGCCTAAGTCGTTATAACAGTTTTAAAATAGGATTCATATAATCAATTATTTAACGTAAAGTTTAATAGTGGGTATTTAAAAATTAGGAATATTAAAGAAAGTAATAAATTTAGTAAAGGGGAGTGATTATGTTATATGGAAACAAAAAATAATGTTTATTATGGGATGGTTGATGTATTACGTTTAGTGTTTGCTATTTTAGTTATGATGATTCATACAATGGCATTTCAGTCTGTAAATGAGAATTTACGGATAGCCACTAGCATGGGGATTTGCAGGCTTGCAGTACCGTTTTTCTTTATAGTATCAGGTTACTTTTTATATAATCGAATCAAATCGCCAAAAGAACCTAAAACTACATTAAAAAGATTATTAGTACTCTATGTTTCATGGGTTCTTATAGAAACTGTAACTTTGATTCCAGTTGTCTTAAGTAACTTAAATATGCCAATAAGAATTATTATTCAAAGATTTTTATTTATAGGTATTACAGGAAGCCTTTGGTATATATCTTCTTTAATTATTACTATTTTTATAATAGCGCCATTACTAAGAAGAGATAAAATAGCTTTTTTACTTATAGTTGGGTTTATATTATATTTATTTGGGACAAGCGGAGATACTTATAATGGATTATATGAAAATACTGTGCTAAATCCTTTAATTAAGGGCTACACAGGAATATTCTTTCTTCCTCAAGTAGGTATTACTGAATCAGTTCTTTTCGTAACTTTAGGTGCAGCAATAAATAAATATAAATTAAATGAAAAAGTAAAAAGAGCAGGTTTATTAAGTATAATATCTATAATAATATTATTAATTGAAACATTTCTATTAAACAAAACAGGTATTGCTAAGGATGCTAATATGTATTTATCTGCTATAATTTCAGCACCACTCATATTTATTTGGGCAATTGAGTATAGTAAAAATATTTCATCTAAAGTCTCTAAAGCCTGCAAGGAATACAGTATAGGACTATATTGTTCACATCAGATAATAATGATTTGGATTATTATACTTTTACCTGCACTTGCTGCAAACTCAATGATTAAGTTTATATTTACCTTATGTTTATCTGCTTTAATAATCACCTTGATTAGAAAGACTAAATTAAAGAATATTATTTTAAAATAAGGCACATGAAAATAAACTGGCAGATGGGCTTGTTATTTTTTGATTGTGCCTAAATTAAAGCGTATAGAAATCTCTGGGATAGTTATTATACTCATTCTGGGGATTTTTTATTTTTATAAATATTTCTTGCGATTATAAATATTGCAGAATTATTTATGAACTTGGCCTTTGCACTTGGGAATGGTATTATTCATTATGAGGACACGAGGAGATGAATAATATGAGTATTTTATCAATCGAAAACATGAGTCATTCATTTGGAGATAGAATATTATTTAGCAATGCCTCTTTTAGATTATTAAAAGGGGAACACATTGGTTTTATTGGTGCAAATGGAGAGGGAAAATCAACCTTTATGAAAATTATTACAAATAAGATTTTGCCAGATGAAGGTAAAATTGATTGGAATAATAAGTTTAGCATTGGATATATGGATCAATGGGTTGATTTAAAAGAAGGAATTACTGCATTTAATTTTTTAAAGGAAGCCTTTATAAATTTATTTAATATAGAGAATAAAATTAATGATTTATATAGCAAGCTTGGTAATATGAATGAAGTGGAAATGGATAAATGTTTAAAAAAAATCGCAACTATGCAGGAAATTTTAGATAAAAGTGATTTTTACAGCATTAACTCCAGAATACAGGCAACTTCAGCTGGTCTTGGAATTAAAGAGCTCCTAGATAGGGATGTTTCAACATTAAGCGGAGGACAAAGGACTAAGGTTTTACTTGCCAAACTGCTTTTGGAGAAACCGGATATTTTATTATTAGATGAGCCAACTAATCATTTGGATGAAGAGCATATTGAATGGCTTAAAAATTATTTAAAAAACTATGAAAGTGCATTTATATTAATATCTCATGATAATAGTTTCTTAAATAGTGTAGTGAACGTAGTTTATCATCTTGAGCACAAAACATTAACAAGATATGAAGGAAATTATGATTATTTTGTAAGGCTTTATGAAATACGAAAAGAGCAGAGGCTAATTGAATATAAAGAGCAGCAAAATGAAATTGCAAAGCTTGAAGATTATATAAGAAAAAATAAAGCAAGAGCTTCAACTTCAAAGCAGGCTAAGTCAAGAGAGAAAAAGCTTAATAGAATTGAAAAGATAGAAATAAAAAAAGAAATTATAAAACCTCATTTTAACTTTAAAAGTGTAAGGTTGCCAGAAAGTATAATATTTAAAGCAAATAATTTAATTATTGGATATAATGCACCTTTAAGTAAACCTCTAAATTTAAAAATGAAAAGAGGAGAAAAAATTGCAATAACAGGAGCTAATGGTTTAGGGAAAACTACTCTCCTAAAAACCTTGCTTGGATTATTAAAACCAATAGATGGTGAAATAACTTTAAGCGATTATAGAAAGATTGGATATTTTGAGCAGGAAATCATAGAAGATAATACTGCTTCGGTTTTGTATGATGTTTGGAACACCTTTCCCGATTTGACTCAAACAGAAGTGAGAAGTAATCTTGCTAGATGTGGATTAACAAGGCAGCATATAGACAGCCCTATTAATATATTGAGTGGAGGAGAGCAGGCTAAAGTTAGGCTGTGCAAGCTGATTAATGAACCTAGTAATCTGTTGGTTTTAGATGAACCAACAAATCACTTAGATATTTATTCTAAAGATGAGCTTAAACGTGCCTTAAAGGAATATGACGGCAGCATAATAATAGTATGCCATGAACCAGAGTTTTATAAAGAAATTGCAACAGATGTATGGAATTGTGAGGAGTGGAGGTATTGCACTAAATAATATCAATGAATAAAGGTAAAGAAAGATACAAAATTTATATGGAGAACTATGTAATTATATAGTTTTGCGGTACAGAAAATTCATAGGATATTATTGAACTTGAAGACGATGCTTTGTCTTCAAAAATAAAGCCCATGAAAATCAAGAACTTTGATTTCATGGGCTATTCTCAATTTCAGTATAAGTAAATATGTACTTATCTAAATAATATGTATTTTTAATTTTAACAGTCATAAAACAACTAAGTTACTTTATTTAGATGCAAATTTATATTTATTTTATAAGGGTTGAAATTATTGTTATTGAATCTTTGCAATGTTTTTTAAAGTTTCAATAGAAGAAGTTATTTCACCCATAGAAGCAGTCAATTCTTCAGTAGCAGCAGCCTGTGAATCAGCAGCTAAGCTTGATTCAGATATTTCATTTTCAATGTGTGCTATTGATTCTTTTATTTGTAACATTACATTTGATATTTGCTTACCAGATTCGCTGCTAAGTTGCGATAATTTCTTCATTTCATTTGCAACAACACTAAAGCCTTTTCCTGCATCACCTGCTCTAGCTGATTCTATTGCAGCATTTAAAGCTAATAAATTTGATTGAGAGGCAATATTTTGGATTGAAACAAGTATTGAATCGATATATTGCAGCCTTTCATTAGTTGTTTTTGTATAGTTTACAATATTATTTATAGCAGCAGCTAATTTTTGAGAAGAATTTGCTATATCTTCAAGACCTGAACCAGTTTGTTCTATGGAACTGAAAATGTTTTCAGAGGAGTCCTGAATAATAGTTTGCTTTTCAAGACTTTTTGCAATACCAACTGCTCCAAAGACGTCACCATTATCATCAATAAGTGGGTAGCATATCCCTTGAAATACTATTCCAAATATTTCTTTTGGTAAAATATTTGAAGTGATTTTTTTTGTTCTTATAGCTTCAAGATAAGGGTCACCCTCACGTATTCTATCACCTATATTTAATTTCATTGGAATTTTTTCATTAGGGTAATAGGCTATGAATTTTTCAGTGTCTGTAATTGATACAGCAATATCTTCTTTAACCATATCTCTAAGGAGTGGAAGTACATCTTTTAATGAATTGATTATTTCTCTAGTCATATTTATTCACCTCTCATAATTAGTTAGTTATTTTACATTATACTACATAACTTTATAAAATTCACATATTATGAAATTAAATTTATATATATCGCAATTAGTTTTATTCATTTTACATCTAGATATTTACTTAGCCTATAAGCCTTCTAAATGTAAATTTATTATTGCAACATAGTATATAATAAAAGTTTGATTACATGGGATGCATTATCTGAAGCTCCATCAAATAATTATATTTTGAACATGCAGATAAATCTACCATTTTTGATACTAAAAAAGCTGTAGTGTCAATTGTTATATTGTTGCTATTAGCATATTTAGTTAAATCATTTATTGCAGATTCAGTGTTTTTTTCTGAATAAATAAAGCGCTGATTAATATATCTACCTTCACGAATAATTCTTGATTTTAATCCAGGGATTACTTTATCAGAAAATATACCAAAGCCTTTAACTATTAACTTGTGCGTTTCAATATATTCTTGTAAGGAAATTAAAAGGCACATAGTATTATGTTCTTTACTATCTATAGCGATTATATTATTAATATTTCGATTTACATATTTATCTATATCATAAATGGATGTATCAAGTTCAACATAATAAAGTTTACGACTCATTAGATATTGTTCATATATTTGAATATTTGGAGGATGTTTCTTTCGATCTTTAATATCAGAAATTAGGGTATCAGTGATTTGTTTTGAGAATTCAAGAGCTGCAATTTTTTTATCAAGTTGCTCTCCATGAGCCTTTAAAAATGTTAATAATGTATCATAATCTTTGTTTTCATCAAGTAAATTTTTTATGTCTTCCAATGGAATTAATAAGGTTTTATTTAAATAACGAATAACATCAATTATAAAAAATTGATCATAACTGAAATATCGATATTTAGTGTCAGGGGAAATATAGCAAGGCTTTAATAAATTTAAATGATCATAATGGCGTAATATTTTAGGTGATATGTTCATATAGCGAGATACTTCTCCGATTGTATATAAATTTGTCATTTTTTTCACACACTCCTATTGACTTTACCATTATGGTAACGTTTATATTTATAGTATAAGTTAGTTTTTTTACTAAAGTCAAGAAATTTGGAGGTTAATATGAGCGAGATTAAAGTCGTAATAGATGGTATTGAATTATATGCTGACGAAAACAAAACTATAATGGAAGTAGCTGAAGAAGCTGATATTTATATTCCTCATCTTTGTCATCATCCAGACTTGGAGGCTGTTGGAGGCTGTAAGTTATGTGTTGTTGAAATAGCAGGTAAGGATAAGATTCAGACAGCATGCACTACAAAAGTTGAAAAAGAAATGATAATTAAAACAAAGTCTGAAAAGTTAGATTCTATGAGAAGGTTATCAATGGAATTAATGCTTGCAAACCATGTAGATGATTGCACAACATGCCCCAAATATTTAAAATGTGAGTTGCAGTCGTTAATACAATACTTAGGTGTAAGTACTTCAAGACTTAGAAGAACTTTAAATGCAGTTCCAGTTGAAACTGGCAATCCATTAATTGTAAGAGATTTAAACAGGTGTGTTGCATGCGGTAGATGCATAAGAGTGTGTAGAGATGTAAGAGGAGTAGGAATTATAGGACTTGATAAAAATAAAGAGGATAGAACGTATGTAGGAATTAAAAATAATCTATCCTTAATAGATGCTAACTGCCGTTTTTGTGGCGCATGTGTTGAAGTTTGTCCAACAGGAGCATTGCAAGATAAAAAGGGAATATTCAAGGATGGAAATAGAAATGATGTATTGATACCATGCAAACATGAATGTCCAGCAGGGATCAATGTTCCTAAATATGTTAGATTTATAAAAGATGGAGATTTTGAAGAAGCAGCAGCAGTAATTCGTGAGAAAGCACCATTTCCAAAATCTTTGGGACTTGTTTGTATGCGCTTTTGTGAGGCTGCATGTAGAAGAAAAGATATAAATGGGTCAGTTTCTATTCGTGATTTAAAAAGATTTGCAGCTGAAGTGGATTCACAAAAATGGAAAGAGAAAGCTTTTAAAAAGCAAAGTACTAATAAAAAGGTTGCAATTATAGGGGCTGGACCAGCTGGATTAACTGCAGCATATTATCTTGCAAAATTAGGACATAGTGTTGATGCTTATGAAAAACTTCCTGTTTCAGGAGGTATGTTATCAGCTGGTATACCAGATTATCGTCTGCCTAAGGAAGTTGTAGAATCAGAAATTGCTATTATCAAAGAAGCAGGAGTAAATATTATTACAAATAAGAAAGTTAACTCTATAAAAGAATTAATGGACAAAGAATATGATGCAGCTTTAATTGCAATAGGAACAGATAAGGGAGTGCGTATTCCGATTCCGGGTTCTAATTTAAAGGATGTATATGTAAATATTGATTTTTTAAGAAGAGATTTGATTGATTTAGATATAACTATGAAAAATTCAATTATTGTTTTAGGTGGAGGTAATGTAGCTTTTGATTGCGCAAGATCAGCCAAGAGGCTTGGTTGTGAAAAAGTAGCTGTTGTTTGTCTGGAGAATGAGGAAAACATGACTGCCAGCCAAGAAGAAATAGATGAAGCAAAAGAAGAAGGAATTGAAATTTATAATAACAGAACTTTTATAAGAATTGAAGAAAATGAAGGAAAGGTTTCTGGACTTTTGTGCCAAGAAGTAGAAGATTTTCATTTTGATGAAAATAGAAAGTTGGTTTTAAATATAAAACCAGATTCTGAACATTTAATTCAAGGAGAGATGGTTATTTTTGCAACAGGTCAAAAGGCAGATCTTACTGGCTTTGAAGAAATAGAAGTTAATGCTAAAGGATTAATTAATATTGATGAAACTTGTAAAACCAGTGTAGATGGAGTTTTTGCAGTTGGGGATGCAGTAACGGGAACTGCCTCTGTAATTCAAGCAATAGCTGGTGCAAGGAAAGCAGCCTCAAATGTTGATATATATTTAGGGGGAGATGGAAACATAGAAGAAATATTATCAACAGATCAGCCATTAGAGGGAAAGATAGAAATAGAAAATGATTTTGCTCAAAAAGAATGTAATCATTATAAGTGTATTTCGGTTGATAAAAGAATTGATAATTTCAAGTTAATGACAGTTGGTTTGGATGAAAAAGAAGCACAATGTGAAGCTTCGAGATGTCTTCAATGTGATTTACGTCCTCAGCTTACGAAGGCAAAATTTTGGACAGAATATAAGGTTAAATAGGGAGGTGAGGAAAAAATGATTTTGGAAGATATAAAAATATCAGGATATGGAATTAAAAATAAAAAGGTGGCAGACAAATGGAAAAGGTCAAGCTTTAAGGAGCTGGTATGCCTTTTTATTGAAGACAGCAGACAAAGTGAAAATATTAAATATTTATTAGAAAAATATATGAATGAAGCTACTGATGGAATTAAGATATGTATGAAGGAACTAAAAATAAATGAATGTAAGATTTATCTTAGTGAGTGTTATAGTGATTTCTTAATAGAATTAGAAAAGCAAGGTTTAAAAGTAATTTTAGTAGATAATGATAAAGCTTTTGAAGCAGAAGTATTTAATGAACATACTCTTGTTCATAATGCAGAAACTATGCTGGCACTTAGTCGCTTTTTATATGAAGAAAGTTATGTCCCTAGAAAAATTGTTTCTATAGCTGGAGATGTTAAAAAACCGGGAGTTTATGAAATTCCATTAGGTACATCTTTAAGAAAAATCATAGATGAATATGGAAATGGTACTGAATCAGGAAAAACAATAAAATTTGTACAAGTAGGTGGAAATACAGGAACTGTTTTTACTGAAGAAGAATTAGATATATCATTTACATATGAAAATATGATTGTAAATGGCACAATGATGCAAGTGGGAAAAATTGAAGTATATAACATAGATACTTGTATAGTAAAATGGATTACTGAAAAAATGTTAGCTAATAGCAAAGAAACTTGTGGGAAATGTGTATATTGTAGAGAAGGAATATATCAGCTTTATAAAATAATAAAGGATGCAACTGAAGGTAAGGGTAAGGATAGCGATATAGATTTAGCAATTGAATTATCTGAAACTATAAAAGTTGGAACTTTATGTGATTTTGGAAGGAGTGCTTCAAATCCATTATATACCGCTATTAATAAGTTTAGAGATGAATTTGAAAAGCATATTGATAGAAAAATATGTAATACATTAGATTGCATTTCTTATGCAAATTATTATATTGATCCTAAAATCTGCGATGGCTGCAGTAAATGTATTGATTGCCATCAAGGAGCAATAAAAGGAGAAACAAATTTTATTCATATTATTGATCAAGATTCTTGTGATAAGTGCGGAAAATGTGAAGAAATATGTAGTTTAAAAGCAGTTAAAAGATATGGAAATATAAAGCCTAATCTACCTTTAGAACCAATAGAGGTAGGAAGCTTTGAAGAAAGTGCATTTGTTGAAAAAAAAGGTCTTGGAATTGGAAGAAGAAGAAGAAAGTAGCTAGTAATTAAAATTTTATATAAATATTAGGAGGTAAGAAAAATGCGTGAAATGGAAGCAGATGTAATCATAGTAGGTGGAGGAGCCGCAGGAATGGCAGCAGCTATATCAGCTGCAGAGCAAGGAGCAGAAGTTATTGTATTTGAAAAGGCAAACACAACTGGTGGATGTGCAAACATGGCAATGGGGCTTTTAGGAGTAGAAACAAAAATGCAAAAAGAAAGACTTGTTGATTGTACAAGAGAAGGAGCATTCCAAAAATTTATGGATTATACTCACTGGCGTTCAGATGCTAGATTGGTGAAAAACTACCTATATAAATCAGCTAGTACAATTGAATGGTTAGAGGAGATGGGAGTGAAATTTGCATTGCCATCAAAATACTTCCCAGGTTCAGAAGCAACATGGCATATTGTACAACCTAAAACTGGAGCACCTGGTCTTAGAGCTGCTGCTACCATGATTAAAGCAATGACTGACAGAGCAGAAGAATTAGGGGTTAAGATATGCCTTGAAACACCAATTCAAAGCTTAATTAAAGATGATGGTGAAGTTATAGGAGTAGTTGCTAAAGATAAAGATGGAGAAATTGAAGCATATGGTTCCGCAGTTATTATTGCAACAGGTGGTTTTGGAGACAGTCCAGAATTCATTAAAAAATATACAAAATTTGAATGGGGAAAAGATCTATTCTCTTATAGAATTCCAGGACTTACAGGTGATGGAATAAGTATGGCATGGGAAGCTGGCGCAGCAAGAGACAGAATGGATATGGAATTAGTGTTCTTTGCACCTAATACAGGTGGATACGCTCCAATAGAACTTCCATTTAGACAACCAAATCTTTTTGTTAATTTAGATGGAGAAAGATTTTATGATGAAGCTGTAGTTGAAAATCCTGTATTCTCAGTTAACGCTATTTGCAGGCAAAAAAATAGAACTGCATTTTCTATTATAGATGAAAGTATTATGAAGCTATATGAGAAAAATGGGTTAGATTTAATTAATGTAGTTACTTCAAATATAAGCATGGATGATTTTAAGCAGGAAATGAATGATCTGATTAAGAATGGAAATGATGTTTTATTTATTGCAGATTCTATTGAAGAATTAGCAGATAAAACAGGAGTTGATAAAGAAGGACTTGTAAAGACAATCAATGAATATAATGAAAGCTGCAAGTCAACAGATACAGTATTTAATAAGAATCCAAAATATCTAAAACCATTAATTGGACCAAAATACTACGCTTTAAAATTTGCTCCAAGTGCATACGGAAGCTTAGGTGGAATTAAGATTAATTACAACACAGAAGTAATTGATACTGAAGATAAAGTGATACCAGGTTTGTTTGCAGCAGGAACAGATGCAAATTCTGTATGCAATCCTGATTATGTATTTATACTTCCAGGAAATACTTTAGGATTCGCAGTAAATTCAGGAAGAATCGCTGGTGAAAGTGCTGTTAAATACATTAAAGAGCATTTTACAGAAGAATAGAAAAGTTTAATTGCTTTTGTAGAATTTTAAAGGTAATGCTTTAAACCCACTAAAATCTATATTAATCTAGATTTTAGTGGGTTATTTATTTTCATATGCCTAAAGTGGTGTATTAACACCATTTACCTTAGCTTGTTCATCATCATCAATTGGAATTACAATACATTTCTTTCCATCTATTATCTGTGATTTTATTTGAGCTACTTTTTGAGGTTTTACTTGAAGTACTATATCATAGTTTGGAACTGAATTTTCCTCAGCATCTATTTCGGATTCTAGCTCAGCTTCTGAGGCTTGTTCTAAATTAATATTAGCATCTGTTTCTAAAGCAATATCTGATTTTGCTTCAAAGGTGTTATTATCATCTGACTCTAAAGCCAATTCAGGTTCTGCATCTAAAGCTGATTCTTTTTCTGGATCTAAATTAGTATCTTGTTTTGTTTTTTCAAGTCTTTCTTCAAGTATTCGTACTTTCTTTTCAAGTGTTTCTTCTTTTTTTCTTTGTTCATTTGCGGCAAGTACTTTTTTATCAATTAAGTTTTCTGCTGCAGGAGGAGTATCACCAAATTCTCTAGAATATAATTTTTCAATTTTTTCCGTAATTTCTTCAGGAATTCCACTTTCAATTAAAATATCTTGAATATTATCATTATTTAAAACTATGGGTTCAGCGTTCTTACCATTAACAGTAGTATGGTCATCTATCATAGTATTTAGAGTATCTTGAATTTCCATAATTAAGCGGTCAGATTTTTCATCATCATATCCAATAGCATTACGAATAATAGTATGGAATTTTTCTTTTTGCTCAGTTGCAGTTTGTTTTGAACTACAGCCTAAAACTTCTTCCATAAATTCAGGATGTGGCTCTTTTGCATCTTTTGTATAATACATGATTGAATTAATATCAGTGCTGCGGTCTATAAAAGCTGGAAACACAAATCCAAGATCTGGAGGACCAACTATCCAGTCTCTAATACGCGCTCCGATTCGATTTTCATCCTCAATATATCCAAGGCCTGGCTTTGAGAGTGATACTGGACATATTGCACATAAAATATATTCATATACTTCTTCTGATTCATCTAATTTTGAATTATCTGTAGTCCTTGTCATGACATCATAAGCATCATGAAAGATAAGTATCAAAAAATTACCTGTATAGTCATAACTATCTATGATTAATTTGTAGAAGTTATTAAGTAGAACGTCATTTTTTAAGCTGCTTTTTTTTAGTTCCATTAGAGAAAGCTGTTTGCTGCCTACACCTTCTTCCTCAAGAGGAAAATTAAGTTCAAGAATATTATTTCCGATTGTACCTGATAATGTTTTTTTCGCAATCTCTAAGTATTTGAAAAATTCTTCTTCCCTTAGATTAAGGAAGGTTTCTTTAAGATTTAATACAATATTTTTTTGACCATCTACATAGCAGCCACACATTTTTGTAAATGTACATTCGTCCTTTTTTAAACGTCTTTTTAATTCTAATATATCTTTTTTTCTCATATATCGCCCTCTCATTTCATGAGTTATTAAGCACGTAAAAGTTAGCAAGTCCAAATTCGCCACGAATGTTTTTATTAGATACACCAAGGCAGATTAACTTGTTAGTTTTTTATGTGATTTAGTACATAGTAAGGAATATGTTTTACATAATATAGTATAGTGTTCAAGGAAGAGGTCTGCAAGTATATATGTTGCAATAATAAAATTGCATTTAGGATGCATATCCCTTAAGTAAATATTCAGAGGTTAAATGTAGAAAAGCATTAATCTCAGTGTTAAAGACAATTTAAAAATCTAACGAGGAAATTAGGTTAGTGCAATTTTGGGTTTTATGTGAATAATTTATGGGATATAATATAATTAATAGGAAGCCAAAGAGTCAAAAAGAAATTAGAATATTTTAGGAGGGATTAATTTGCAGATTCAATTAGATAATGCTATTGAAATACTAAAGAAGGAATTTAATCCTATAGTCATATACTTATTTGGTTCAGCGGTCCAAAATAGACTTAGGGATGACAGCGATATTGATATTGCTTTTTTAACTGATAATGATGTAAATGATTATGAATGTTTCATTAAAGCTCAGGAGCTGGCTGATGTTTTTAATAGAGATGTGGATTTAATAAATTTAAATGCATCATCAACGGTATTTAAGGCTCAAGTAGTAGGTACAGGTAAAATAATATATTGCAGCGATGAAACTAAGAGGATGTATTTTGAAATGAGGGCTTTTAAATCATACGCAATGTTAAATGAAGAACGTGAAGTTATTTTAAAGAAGATTAAAGAAAGAGGAACTGTATATGGGAAATGATGTTATCTTTAATAAAATTGAAACTATTGAAAGGTGCATAAATAGGATTAAAGAAGTATATGATAATAATCCAGATAATTTAAAAGAGTATACAAAGCAAGATTCAATAATTTTAAACGTCATAACGTATAACTTGTAATAAATACAGCAATTTGATATAATCATATAGGTCAAAATAGCATATGGTCAGTTCGAAAGCCTCCTGACTTAAAACAAAACTACGGTTAAATAATTAAGGACAATAAAGATTTAAACTAATTTGTTATTAGTGGAATCTTTTATTTTTGTTAAGTTTATTTATCGTAGGATATGTCCTACGATTTTTTTCATTTGAAGGCTTTTTGAAAAATGATATGTAATGTTGACTTAAAAAGTATTGTTAACAGAATGGAGAAATTTATATGAATAATGATAAAACAGTAAATAGATTAGTTAAAACAGCTATTGTAGCAGCTCTTTATGCAGTTATAACATTTGTATTAGCGCCAATAAGCTATGGACCTATACAATTCAGAATATCCGAAATAATGGTATTACTAGCATTTTTTGATCCTTTTTATATTGCAGGACTTACAATTGGATGTTTTATTGCAAATATGCTCGGGCCAAATGGAATTATGGACATTGTATTTGGTACTTTAGCAACCTTTATTAGTGTTTATGCTATTTCAATTACAGGAAAGTTTGTAAAGAATAATAAAGCTTCATTAATAATAGCATCATTATGGCCTACCATTTTTAATGGTTTAATAATTGGATGGATGCTTAACTATGTTTATCAGCTTCCGCTTTTATTATCAATAGGAGAAGTTGCAATTGGGGAATTTGTTGTTGTTACAGTCGTTGGAGTACCAGTTATTAAATTGTTACAAAATAGGTTTGATAAAGTGTTTGTAATTTATAAGAATTAAAATAAATAATCACTATTTTTAGGATTATGGCAAAAATAATTTTCGAGTTTATTGCATTTATAATAAGCTGCTTAGATTTCACATAAAGCCCCTGAAAATCTATAATTTAGATTTTTGTGAGGCTTTTTTATATTATCTATAATTATTAAAGTATATAGCATAATCAGAAATGAAAAATCTAATATAAAAGTAATATATTATTAAAAATAAATATATTTTCATTAAAAGTATATTATTGGTAATGTTATAGATATTCATATAAGAATAAGAAAAAATTATATTTTAAGATTTATTTTATACCTTTTGAGGAAAAAGTATGTATTTAAATTAAGTATCGTGAGAATATGTAATTGTAAACGTATAATCAAGATTGTTCTATGTAAACATAAATTAAAGGAGAGGCGATGATAAGATGAAAAAAAGAATTACAAAAAGCATGAAGGTTCAAAAAATTTCAGAGAAGGTAGTGTTAGCAGCTATAGCATCATCAATGGTAATAGCACCATCATTTGGTGTTAGCGCAAGTACTATAAGTACGGAAAATACAGTGACTAGTGAAAGTAGTACTACACAGGCAGCAGCATCTTTAGTATCAGCTAGAGCTGCAACATCATTTGTAGAAAGCAGTACAGTATCTATATTAGATAGCGAAGGCTGGTTAGAATCAGCTTACGTAGAATGGAGTCCAGTTAGCGGAGCCACTGGATATGATGTGTATTATAAAGAAGCATCTGCATCAGATTCTTCGTACAAGCAAATAGACACTGACTTAATTAGAAAATATCCATCGTATTTTAGAGCAGATGTGCTAGGTCTTGCAGCAGGAAGTTATGTAATAAAAATAGTTCCCGTTGCAAATAATGCAGAAGTTACTTCAGAACAGACAATTACAAAGACACTTAGTGTAAAAGCAAATACGAGAGAAGGTTTTGCATTTTCTTCAGCTTCACCAATGGGGACAGGCTCAGGTGGATATAATGACGATGGTACTATAGCAAGTAATGCACAAATATTATATGTAACAGCAGACAATGTAAATACTATAACAGCAGATGTTATAACTAATAGCAAAGGAACAAAAACAACCTGCACAGGTCTTGTTGATATTTTGGCAAAACGCCAAAAGGGATATGATAAGGCACCTCTTATCATTCGTATGATAGGTGAAGTTAAAGCATCAGATATTAGTGGTCTTAACAGCAATGGATATCTGCAGTTAAAAGGCTGCTATAATGTTACACTTGAAGGTGTAGGAGAGGATGCTACAGTTTATGGATGGGGAATACTTGTTAGAGATGCTCATAATGTAGAAGTTAGAAACCTTGGTATTATGTTATTCCCTGATGATGGAATTTCACTTGATACTGATAATGAAAATATTTGGATTCATAATAATGATATTTTCTATGGTGCAGCCGGAAGTGATGCCGATCAGGTAAAAGGTGATGGATCTTGTGATATAAAACAGAATTCAACTTATGTTACAGTTTCATATAATCACTTTCATGATTCAGGTAAGAGTTCCCTTTGTGGTATGAGCGATACAGAAAATTTCTTTGTAACATATCATCATAATTGGTTTGATCATTCAGATTCAAGACATCCTCGAATTAGGGTCGGAACTGTTCACGTGTACAATAACTATTTTGATGGCAATGCAAAGTATGGAGTTGGTGTTACCAAGGGAAGTTCAGCTTTTGTAGAAGCAAATTATTTTAGAGATTGTAAATATCCAATGTTAACATCTTTACAAGGTACAGATATCTATAATAATAGTAAAGGTACTTTCTCTGATGAGGAAGGAGGAATGATTAAAGCTTACAATAATAAAATAGAAGAAGCTTCAAGATTAGTCTATGCTAATCAAGATTCAACTCAATTTGATGCATATTTAGCAGCCTCAAGAAATGAAGCTGTTCCAAGCACATATAAAACTGTAAGTGGAGCTCACACTTATAATAATTTCGATACAAGCTCATCAATGTATAAATATACTCCGGATTCTCCAGAAAATGTTGAAAGTGTTGTGACTACTTATGCAGGAAGAATAAATGGTGGAGATTTTATATGGAATTTTACAGATGCTGATGATGCAGATGATAGTTTAAATACACAATTGATGGCTAAAATTAAAGGTTATCAATCTGATTTAGTATCTGTAGGAGGAAATTCAGTAAATTAAATAACAACTGCAAGCCTATTATTTTAAAAATTGAGCTTTGTATTCAGTATAAAACTCATGAAAATTTCTACAGTGTAGATTTTCATGAGTTATTTTAATTTTTATTATTTGTTTGACTGTTTTTGGAATATGTTATAATATTATTGATTACTTAGTGAAGGAGAAGGATAGCATGTCTTTATTTGGTAGAAGTGGATTGAAAGTAAAAAACGAGGAAGATGGAAATAAATTTAAGAGTCTTATAGAATATTATGAAATAAAACAAAAAGATGCGTTCAATGTAAATGTTTTAAAAGGACTGATAGGAGATAATTTGTGCTTAGGAGTCATAGATTCTAAACTATTATATAATGGACCTCAGGAAAAATCGGAAGGTACATTTGAAGAAATAATAGAGAACTTAGATCTTTTAGGCATAGCATATAAAAAAATTGAGATAAAGAAAATACCAGAAATATTAATGTTTGGCCTAAGCATTAAAAAGGGGTCTAAGAAAACTGATAAAGATTATATTATTGGATTTGTCGTTAATAAAGATAATTTTAAGGATATAGAGAAGTACATAAATAAACTTAATATATATTATTTCATAGATAGAACTGGACTTTGTGAGGAAGCTTTGCTTCAAAAGCTAGAGAGAAATTATGACGATATAGATGAAATCGGTAATGATTTTTGCTGTCAAATCTTTAATAATAATTTTATGAATCAGCTGGTTATCTCATCAGAAATTGAATTAGCTCCAGAAATTAAAGAGTTAGTTAATAGATGTTATTTGGAGTTACAATAGTTTGGAATATAATGAGTGAAAGAATAAAAGAAAGGTAATATAAGTATTACTTACCATCTATTATGAGACTAATGAAAATCTAAGATTTAGATTTTTATGGGTTATTTAGAGGAAGTAAAATTTTATATTCACTAAGTGAGTAAGTCAAAAAATCCGCTTTTTTAAAGGCGGATTTTTTATTTTTAGAGTATGTTTTTGTTTATGATTTGTTTTTATTTTGGTGTTTGAAAACTAATTAAATTAATTTTCGTTAAAACTGCTTTATTCCTAGTTCCAGGACTGTTAATCATATGCCAGGCGGTATATTGTTCTGCATAAGGATTGTCAGCAGACATGCAGTCAATTGGAAGAATTATATTATAACCACGGAAAGCTGCACTAGTAGCAGTGTGAAGGACTGCACCATTAGCAGCGTAGCCAGTCACTATAACAGTTTTTACACCATTATTATTTAATATATCTTCTAGATTAGTATTGTAGAATTTATCTACACTTGATTTTACAATAGGATCACTTGATAAAGGAGTTAACTCCTTTGCTATGTCTGAAGGATTTGCTGTAGGGATTAGGCTATAGACAACTAGCATGCCATATTGACGTGCTTTTGTTAATAAATTATAAATATTAGGAATAGTAGCTATACAGTGAGAAGTGTTACATATCGAGTTTTCCATATCTAATATTAATAAAGCCGTGTTTTTTGGATTAACTGTTATTGATCTCAATTCGGGTGCAGGAGGTGCAGAGATAGTATTCCACTTATCAATTATAGTCTGGTCTTCTTCTATGGTCCGCAAGGTATGAATAGGAGAACATATACCATTATTAGAATCATTTAAGCCTTCAAACCATTCACCATAAAAAGGACAAAAATATATCACATTAAGCCTCCAATATTGTTTTTCATTTTTATATATTATGAAAAAGATAAGAGAAGGTGCGTGTAAATTATTAATAATTACTTATTCTGGGTTAATTGACAGACGAGATTATTTATTCTAGTAAATACAAAATTTGGTATTTGATTTAAGTAGGCATTGGAATATAATTATTAAAAAAGGAGGGTCAATATGGAGAATGTGATTGAAAATATAAAATCGAGAAGAAGTATAAGAAAGTATAAGAAAGAACAAATAAAAGATGAGGATTTGTATACAATTCTAGATGCAGGAAAGCATGCACCTAGTGGAGGAAATTCTCAGACATGGCATTTTACAGTGGTTCAGAATAATGAAATTCTTTTAGAATTAAATAGATATATAAAAGCAGCTTTTGAAAGACTAGAAGTAGATGAAAATACGTATAAAAGTAAAAAAACTGGCAAAATTGCTTCAAAAAATGATGACTACAGTTTTTATTACGGGGCTCCAACTGTAGTTATAGTATCTAATGATTGCACTTATAGTAATGCAATCGCAGATAGCGCCTGCGCCATAGAAAACATGCTCTTAACTGCAAATTTCTTAGAACTTGGAGCATGCTGGATAAATCAAATAACTTGGTTTGATGGCGATGAAAATGTAAGAAGCTTATTAACACGTCTTGGAATTCCAG
Source organism: Clostridium sp. BL-8 (assembly GCF_002006495.1). NCBI lineage: Bacteria > Bacillati > Bacillota > Clostridia > Eubacteriales > Clostridiaceae > Clostridium > Clostridium sp. BL-8. Next base: position 33,262 of record NZ_LZZL01000042.1, on the reverse strand, counting down.
AAAAGCATAAGGTTTGCGGCTCACTATGTGTTGGTTACATAGACGGCATAAAGCCAGTGAAGAAGATGTTAAAAGAGAGTACAGTAACAATTGTAAAATAATAATAAACAATAACACTAACAAAGATCTAAAACTTGGATTTTCGTTAGTGTTTTATTTATAGATATAAACTAAGTATTCATGTATTTATATGTGAGTACGAAAGTCAGCCTTAAAAAAATATTTTGCTAAAATATTTTGAAGAAAAATTATGTTATAATATGAGAAAGTTAGAAGAAAAATAACAATATTGTACTTAAATGATATTTAGGTATTATTGCATTTTTAGGTTTGAGGAATATAAGGATGATAAAAAAAATTATATTATATGTAACATGTTTAGTAATTGCTACTTTATTATTAAGTGGATGTGCGAAGGTGAACAATAATGAAGGTAATGAGACAAATAGCTTAAAAGAAAGCACAAATGGAATTAGCAAAAATACTCAAGCAAAAATAATTGATTATATTAATAATTATTCTAAAGATAGTGAGTTTAATGGCGCAATTCTCGTCTCGGATGGTAGCAATATAATATTAAATAAAGCGTTTGGAATGGCTGATTATGATAATAACATTGAAAATACAACTCAGACAGTTTTTGAGATTGCATCGCTAACAAAGCAGTTTACAGCAACAGCAATTTTAATGCTTCAAGAAAAGAATCTTTTAAGTGTTCAAGATCCTCTCAGTAAATATATTCCGGATTATCCTGAGGGAGATAAAATAAAAATTTATAATCTTCTTAATCATTCATCAGGAATTCATGATTACGTAGATTCAGCTGAATCCATTGAGAGTGAAAAAGATACATTTACTTTGGAGGAACTTATCGAATTATTTAAAAATGAACCGCTTGATTTTGAACCTGGAACAGAATTTGGATATAGCAATTCAAATTATATATTACTTGGATATATAATAGAAAAAGTATCTCAAAAAAAATATGAAGACTATATAGAAGAAAATATATTAAAACCTTTAAATTTAACGAATACAGGCTTTTTAAGCAATAAAGATACAATAAAGAATAAAGCAATTGGCTATTCTACAATAGATGCAAAAAACAATGAATACGAAAAGGCAATTGATAAAGAAGGACCAATTATAGCTTCGGCTGGAGAGATATGTTCAACTACTGAAGATTTATATAAATGGGAGCAGGCTTTATTTGCAGAAAAAATAATTAATAGAGCATCCTTAAACGAAATGTTTACTTCCGGAATAACCAGTTATGGGTATGGGTGGTCTATTGATGAAAGTGTAGAAGGGAATAAAGTTGTTTCTCATATGGGAAATCTGCCAGGATATACTTCCTATATAGGAAGAAATATTTATAAGAAATATTCAATTATTATATTAAGCAACAAAGATGATGATCCCTATGTTAGTTATTTATATACTGGAATACTTGAAATTCTAGGAGATAAATAATATATATATTGCAATAATAAAATTACATTTAGGATGTTTATCCCCTAAATAAATATCCAGAGGTCAAATGTGGAAAATCAATTGCAACATATATAAAATGATAAATATAAAGAGAATAATTAATGGAAGAATAAACTTAAAAGCATTTAAAAAAATTTAAAGATATGACATTGTTTTAGGAGGTATTATATTGGAACCAGAAGAAGTTGAATTATTGCCATCTGGGCTTGTAAGTTGTTTATTAGATGACAAAGAAGTACGTATATTAAAAATATCTCCTAAAAGACTAACTGTACGCACCGCTGAGGAAATAAGGAAAATAGATTGCATAAAAGTAGTATTTTATATATTTGATGAGTGTAGATATGAAGAAATAATGATAGAAAATTATAGTATTTTAGAAAAAAGAAAAGGTGATTTTGATTTAACGTATATTTTTGATATCAAATCACAGGAATATTTAATTAATGTAAGGAAGATTTTTAAAAATTATTCAAACTACATTACATTAAAAACCTTTGGGGATGGTAATGAATTTTCAAAGGAAATGGTTGATTATCCAGCAGAACTTGATTATGACTTTTATGAATATTATTTAGAGCAGAAAAAAGACTGGCTGTCAAAGCTAAATTATTCAGAATATAATGAGAATGTTCTAGCTTCAATAGAATTAGCTATCACTTTAGATAATTATATTTTGTATAAAGAGTATATAGATAACAATATAGAAGTATTTAAGAATAGTTACTTAAAAGAAAATTTTGTAGATAATCATAAGTTATTTCAAAAGGATATAAACAGACTTTATATTGGAAATGAATTTTGCCATAATTTATTTCCAGAAGTAAAACTGTTAATGAATATGATGCAGAAAGCCAAGCAGGAAGAACTTCAAATAACACTTTGTTTTACATATATGAGAGATTGCTTTATAGAAAAAACAAAGGATATTATAGATAAGGTATACAGCTGGTGTAATGAAAATAATAAATCAATAGAGATTATAGTAAATGATTTTGGAATGCTTAAGCTGCTTGAAGATAAAACTGATTATTTAAAGTTGTCACTAGGAGTGTTATTAAATAAGCGAAAAAAAGATCCAAGATATATTTATAAGAAAGAATATATGGAAAATAAAAAGCTTATGGCAGAGAATAGCCTTAATAGTTCAATTTTTAATAGCTTTTTGAAAGAATGTAAAATAGAACGATATGAATATGAAAATTGTGGTTATAGAATAGCTATTGCAGAAGGACATAATAGTATGCATGTTCCGTTTTATGTAACAAATACCTCACAATATTGTCCGCTATATGCAATGTGTGTGAGCTTTGATAGAGGAAATCAGAAACTTGTTGATAGCTGCCAAAAGTACTGCATGGATTATGTGTTTGCCTATCCAAAGCATTTGAAAATGGTTGGAATATATAATTCTTTATTTGCTTTTGATGATACTCTGCTTAAAGATCCAAAAGAATTAGAGTATTATATAAGTAATGGGATAGATAGAGTAGTTTTAAATTTCATATGATATAGTAATAATAAAGAAGACAATAGATTAATATACTTGTCTATTGTTTTCTCATGTGTTTAGGCACATGAAAATAAATAACAATTCCAAAATTTCGCTGGATATTTTTCATCAGGGCAGGAAATAAAATGCACTCATAGCCAAGTCTATTAGGGCATTTTGTTGATGCAGCATGATGGGAAATAGCCTTGCAAGTGGACTCGTTATTTATTTGATAGTGGCTTGGGAGGAAAAGGTAATGAAGATAGTAGCAGGATTAGGATCTATTGATGATTATATAACCATTGTGAAAGCTGGAGCAGATGAAGTTTTTTGTGGATATGTTCCTTATGAATGGAATAAGAAATATAGTAATTTGTTTCCGTTAAATAGAAGAGAAGTGCTTTACTATAACATTCAGATAGGATCCTTTGAAGAGATGAAGATACTTAAAAAAATGGTTGATATATATAAGGTACCGGTGAGTATAACTTTTAATTATTTATATTATCTTGAAGAACAATATGAAATAATAGCTAAAATGATAAAAGCTTTAATAGATATTGGATTTAATGATTTTATTATAGCAGACCTTGCACTTATACTATATTTAAAAGAAAAAAATATAAAATGCTCTGTACATTTAAGTGGTGAATGTGCTGAATTAAATCGTCTTTCCATTGACTTTTTTAATAAGCTTGATATATCACGATATATATTTCATAGAAAAAATTCAATTAAAGATATGGAATCGTGCATAAGTAATAACAAAACGGAAAGTCTGGAATATGAAGCATTTATCTTAAATGAGAGATGCCATTATACTGGAGCGTTTTGTAACTCGCTGCATTGTGATGAAATGATACATTTGTGTAAAATGCCATATCATTTATCAAAAGTGAGTAAATATGCAAATAATTTTAAGGATGTTGACAGGAAGCTTGAAGGTTACTATAAAGAGCAGGAAAATAAGAATAATGAAGAATTTTATGTAGAAGATCAATATGATATGGAAAATGAAATAGAAGATTCGTATGTTCTCGGAAGTACTGGTTGCGGGTTATGTTCTTTAAAAAGATTAAAGAAGGCTGGGGTTACACATTTAAAAGTAGTTGGAAGAGGAAATTCCATTGAGAATATGAAAAGAGATGTGGAAAATTTAAAGATAGCCTTAAGTATGTTAGAGGATATTGAAGATAGCAGTACTTATGAAAAAAGAATAAAAGACAAGTTGTTTCATGGTAAATGCGATGGACAATGTTATTATTACTGAATATAATAATAATTTAAAATTTGCATTATTTCAAAGGTTATACATGACTTTTGCAAATAATGCATTAAATCAACGAAGATCTAAGATCTTTTAAATTTTTTACTATGTACGTTGATTTGTTTAGTTTATGTACATATAAAATATGAAGTTTGCACGCATGAGAGAATAAAGCTTGCCTTATGATGTCATAGTATTTGTTTTATAACATAAAATTTAGAGGAGAACTTTTATGAAGAGAAAGATTGATCAAAAAACATTACTGCTTATTATAGTTACTCTATTTTGGTTTGCGCAATATGTATATATACCATTTCAAAGTCCATATTTGACTATGAAAGGTGTGTCAGCAAGTATGATAGGAACAATTGTTGGAGCTTATGGAATTGCTCAGTGCTTATTAAGACTTCCAGTTGGAATATTTGCAGATTCTATAGGCAGGCACAAAGGTTTTATATTTATAGGAATTGCTTTTGCAGGTTTAGCTTCAATAGTACGTGCCTTTATTCCAAGTGAAGAAGGGTTTTTAGTTGCAAATATCTTATCAGGAACAGCTTCATCCATGTGGATTTCTTACATGGTTCATTATACAGGATATTTTTCAAAAGATCAGCAGCAAAAAGCCACAAGTACTATAATTGTTGCTAATAATTTGGGGATTTTACTTGGCTTTGCGGTAAGTACAATGTTTTATGATAAATTAGGTATGAAATTTTTATGTACTATGAGTGCTATAGCAGGAATAACGGGGGCATTTATAGCGTTAAATATTAAAGATCATCAAAACAGAGAATATAAAAGTGAGAAGTCTAATAAAAATATATCCATAATAAAATACATATCAATTTGCAAAAATAAGAGATTAATGTTTTTTTCTGCATTGGCATTAATTCAACAAGGTATTCAGATGTCTACAACAATGTCGTTTACAACGCAAATATTAAAGGATTTAGGGGCAGCTTCACTAATCGTAGGTTTATCTTCCGTATTATATATGATATGTGCAGTATTATCAGCAGGTTTTGCATCTTCAAAATTCTGCATTAAAAGTGGTCCTAAATTATGGATTCCAGTAGTTTTCTTTCTAATATCTATTTATTGTATATTAGTTCCAACAGTAAAGAGCATACCAAAGATTTTCTTATTGCAGATTATTCCAGGAATGTCTACAGGTATCCTTTGTTCATATTTAACAAGTGAAGCAATGAAAGAAGTACCACAATATCAGAAATCCACGGCAATGGGATTTTTTCAAGCGGTTTATGCTATAGGCATGTCTGTTCTACCAATGATTGTAGGAAGAATTTCTGTAGCAATTTCTATGAAAAATGGCTATTTCCTATTAGCTGCTATTTCAATTTGTGGAGTTGTAGCTTCAATGATATATTATAGAAATTCTAACAAAAATACAGTGAAAACTGATTATTGTACAGAAAAATTGAATTGATAATTTTTGAGTTTGAAATGAGAATAGATACTATAAATAAAATCTACATTTCATAGTTTATTTATAGTATCCATAGCTTTCAAAATGAAACTAAAAAGAATTCAAAATTTATATCTATGGAGAAATTATATAAAGAGTGTTGACATTAAAAGTTTATTAAAATATAATTAGAATGAACATTCTATCTAATATAAATTATAGATTTGCACGGAGGATTAATAATGTTTGAAGAATATAATAAAGTTCAAAAGGCAGTTTTAGAGACTACCCTTGAACTTATAAGTGAAAAAGAATTGCAGGCAACATCAATGTCCTTAATTTCCAAGGTTTCAGGTATATCTACTGGAAGTATCTATCATTACTTTAATAGTAAAGAGGATATTATAAATGAGCTTTTTAAGGGAATAGTTAACTCTCAATCTAATGAAATTTTAAAAGGTTTTGATTCAAATGAAGATCTTGAAGTCCGATTTCAAGAGGTTTGGAAAAACTTTATTAAGTTTGCAATAGATTATTCAAGAGCATTTCAGTTTATTGAGCAATATTCATTTTCTCCATATATTACAGATGAAGTAAAGAAAAAAGTAAATGAAGATGTTTGGTGCAATGAAGTTGCTAAGCTTTATTCAGAAGCTATTGAGCAAAAATTATTTATTGAATTGGAGCCTAAGCTAATGGTTCAAATGCATTATGGGTCTATGGTTTATTTATTAAAGTCATATTTTAATGGAATTACAGATCTTACAGATGATATTATTCAAACAGTAATTGATGCATGTTGGAATGCTGCAAGAAAAAAAGAGAACGAATTGTAAAATTCACACGGATATAGGAGATTTACAAGAATCAAATTGTGCAAAAACTCTTGTCTCCTTTGTAATGATATTAGAATGAACGTTCAATGCAAAAATTAAGAGATGGAGGAATAATTAATGAATACAAATGAAATAAAAAATTGGCACAAGGAAACTATTGGACAAAAGGTGGTAGATGCATTAATAAAAAATGATTTTGATGCTTTATATGTATCAACTATGGAAGAAGCTTCAGATTTTGTCATGAAGCATGTTACAGCAGAATCTAAAGTGGGGTTTCCAGGATCAATGACAATATATAATATGGGAATTCAAGATAAGGCTAGGGCACTTGGAGCAGAGGTTTTAGATCATGGTATTCCTGACTTAACTATAGAAGAAAGAGTAGAAATAGCAAAAAAAGAAATGTTAAGTGATTTATATCTTTGCAGTACAAATGCTATTACTTTAGATGGAACACTTGTAAATGTTGATGCTTGGGGAAATAGAATAGCAGCTATGAATTTTGGCCCTAAGAAAGTAATCATTGTAGTAAGTGCTGATAAAGTATGTAAAGATGAGACAGCTGCTTTTGAAAGATTAAAAACTACAGCAGCACCTATGAATAATGTAAGAATTGGAACCCAAAATGCATGTACCAAAACAGGCACATGTGTTAATTGCCAAGTAAAAAATAGAATTTGCAGAACATATTCAGTAATGAGAAAAAAACCAGGAATGAGTGATATCACAGTAGTTGTCGTAGGAGATAGTTTAGGATTTTAATTAATGAAAATTATAGTGAGTCAATAAGGTTATTTATTTTTTTACTGACATTAGAATGAACATTCGATTTGAAAATTGATTTAGAAATAATGAGATTATAATATGAAGAATAAAATAGTATTAGTAACAGGAGCAATAAGCGGTATTGGGAAAGCTACAGCAATAACATTAAAGGTTATTATCGGAAATTACTGCATCAATGACTGAATTGCATGATAGCTTTGCTCAAATGATTTCAATTAAAAGGATGGGAAATCCAGAAGAGATCGCAAATGAGATTGTATGGCTTCTACCAAATGAAGCTTCTTTTGCCACTGGTTCAACATTAATTATGGATGGTGGTTTCATTTCCTGATTAAAAAAACACAAAACCTCTAAGAATCCATAGCATGGATTCTTAGAGGTTCGTTATTGCACTTAGAACGTTAGTTACGGATAAATTTAATTCACTAAGATTTTAAATTCTTTTATATGGTGTATTCAACTCAATCATTTCGATAAATTTTGAAAGGGAACTAGTCATTAAAGAATCTTTTCGTCTTATAAAAAATGTTTTTGTAGTATTGTATTTATCAGGTACTGAGAATGATTTTAGAAGTCCTTTCCTTTCATAATCTTCAATAGTAGACTTGGGTATAAAGGATGCACCAAGATCAGCAATAACACCTTCAATAATAGAAGTTAAATTATTAAATTCCATATACCGAATATTATGAACACCTTTAAATTTAAGCCAGTTTTCAAGTTGTGCTCTATTAGGGCATCTTGCTGTACTCATCAAAAATGGTTTTGAATATAGATCTTCTATATCAGCATATTTAGGGTTTGATATTAGTACTAAGGTTTCTTCGACTACAAGTTCACTTACGATATTATCATCGTTAAAGGATTGAGCTTTGACAAAAGCACAATCTAACTGGAAATGTTTTATTTTATAAATAAGTTCATCTGATTGACTTGTTATAAGGGATAGATCAACTTTGGGATAAGCTTTATGATACTGGGCCAGAACTTCAGGAAGGCGTATGGCAGATATTGTGTGAACAGCACCAATTGATAAACTTCCTGAAGGGTCACAACAATCATTTAAAGCTTTATTGGCCTCATCTAGTAAGTAAATGATTTTTTCTGCATAAGCTAACAATTTTTCACCTGTAGGAGTTAAAATCATGCCTCGCTGTCTATAAAAGAGTTGTGTATTTAAATCAGACTCTAATTGCTGAATTCTAGCGGTGACATTAGATTGAACATATCCTAAGGTTTGTGCAGCTTTTGTTATACTGCCAGTTTGAGCAACAGCTCTGAAAATTCTTAATTCATTACTTTCCATTTCATCACTCCAACATATAAATCATTAAAAATGAATCTTAATATCTTATATAATCATTTTACATGATATATAATCTCTTGTAAACTATGTATAGAAAACAAAATTAAATGGCTTCGATGGGATGAATCATATAAGCGTTTATCTACACTCGAAAATTTATTCCATTTATAAATAAGGAGATTATATGACAAATTCTAAATCACACAAATGGAGCATTCTACTTGTTGTGACATTAGTTTCATTTATTACAAATTTAGATTCTACTATCGTAATAATAGGTTTGCCTAATATGATGGAAGGATTAAATATTTCAGTAACTACTGGATTGTGGATAATTACTGGTTACATTATTGCAAGTACAGTTTTAATATTACCTGCTGGAAAATGGGCAGATACAGTTGGAACAAAGCGTATTTTCATGTTAGGACTTATAATTTTTGCAGTTGGTACAATACTTTGTGGAATTGCAGACTCAGGATTGACTTTAAATTTATATAGGTTAATTCAAGGAGGTGGAGCAGCTTTAGCTATGGCAACTGCAACTCCAACTATAATTAAGACTTTTCATAATAGTGAGCTTGGACTAGCCTTGAGTATTAATGCTACTTCATGGGTTATTGGAGCAATAATTGGACCAGTAGCTGGTGGTGCTTTAATTAGCAGCTTTGGTTGGAGATCAATATTTTTTATTACAGTACCTTTTGTATTTCTTTGCATAATTGGAGCATTTTTGGTAATGGAAGAGACTAAACCTAATATTAATCAAAAAAATGATTGGATAGGCATACTAACATTTAGCCTAGGGTTAATATTAACGATGATAGTACTTTCAGAAGGACAATCATTAGGATGGGTATCATATAAAACTTTAGGATTATATATAGTTACAATTTTATTATGGATTGCATTTATAATTACAGAATTACGTGTAGAAAATCCATTATTTAATTTCAAGTTGCTTTTGTACAGAAATTATTCAATTGGACTTGTAATTACATTGTGTTATTGCATTGCATATTTTTCATTACCTTTATTGTTGAGTATATATTTGCAAAGTGCATTACATTTAAGTCCTACGATGTCAGGGCTATTAATGATTTCACTATCGGTACCACAGCTTATATTGGGCCCATTTGCAGGTAAACTTGTAGATAATATCGGATCATTAAAGACTCTTACATTTGGAATTGTATTTCTTATTATAGGAATATTTTTTCTTGGAAATCTTGGGGAAGAGCTATCAGTTAAAGCTATAGTCGCACCATTAATATTATTATCAATAGCAAATGGCTTAGCTTGGCCAGCGTTAGCGAAAACTGTATTGTCAGCAGTTCCTAAAGAACAAGCTGGTTCAGCATCAGGTATGCATTATACTATAATGAATATTGGTAAAGCATTAAGTCAGACATTAGTCATATTAACAATAGAAATGATTATACCTGCTGATGTAGTTTCTAAAGCGATAATAGGAATAGGAAATTTAAATATTGTAAATATAAATGGTAACTTGGTTAATTCTATAGACTCTAGCTTTAGATTTTTTACTATTTTCTTTATAGCTGCATTAATTTTAAGTTTTATTCTTCTGTATTTAAAAAGTAAAAACAATTCTGTTAATAAAGAAGCAGCTAGTAATTTATAAAATTTTATGAATTATTTCATAGAGGAGTATACGAAAGCTAGAAAATTCTATTATAATGATTAATGTTAAAGTTAATATTAATCATTATAATAAAATTGGAGTTAAATTATATGAATAGAGCAACAAATACTTTGAAAATCTCAAATTATGATAAGTTTAAGTGTATAGCTGATAAATGCAGGTTTACCTGTTGCGAAGGCTGGGATGTTAGCATAGATACAGACATCTATAATAAATGGAAAAAAGAGAAATTTGATTATATTTTAGACAATGTAAAAACAAAAAAAGGCAAAGGTAAAACAGAGTATTTTATAAATAAGAAAACTGAAGAAGCGTGCCCATTTCTAGATAAACAGGGATTATGTAATATAGTGAAAAGTAATGGGGAGGAGTGTTTACCTTTAACTTGTCATGTGTTTCCAAGATTAGAGAGCATCTTTGAAGACAGAAAAGAACTTTCGTTATCATGTGCATGTCCTGAAGTAGTAGAAATCATAAGTAACATGGATGGAAAAATAAATATGTCTTTGGAAAATGGTACTGATTTAAAAAGTAATTCTTCAGAACTTAAAATTAGGGAGATTCTAGTTAACCTTCTGCAGCAGGAAAACTTTTCCCTAGATTATAAGATGATTATTGGATTTCAAATGCTGTTAATTATTTTAGAAAATGAAAGTTTTAGTGAAGATGACTTATTAGAAGAAATAGAAAAGTATAATGACAGAAAGTATATAAAGCATAGTATAGATATATATAAGGAAATAGACCTAAATGTAAATGAATCAATTGAAGAAATTAACTATTTATTTCTAGATATTATACAGAATTATAAAGAAGTTCCTATTTTTAAACTTATGTTAACAGATATTTCCAACTATGCTCAAAACATTGAAATTGCAAGCATTTGTGCTAAATGGTATAACTATAAATATTTACTTAATCAATATGATAATTTCATTGAGAATTGTATTGTATTGAAAATTTTAAGCAGCTGCACAAGTAAGGATATTGAAGAATTTACGGTTTCATTTCAGATGATCATATTGGAGTATTTACTGGTGAGGTATGCTGGATTTATAAAGTATTGTATGGATGAAAAGAAAGAAATAAATATTGAAGATATAAAAGATTATATTGTTGTCTTTTCAAGGATTATTGAAAATAATACTGAAGCTGTTTTAGAATTTTTTAGAGAAGGTTTTGGTGATGTGCTTATAGAAGTCGGATATCTGTGTTTTATAACTTTATTTTAATAGTTAATAAGCAAGTATAAATTATATGAGAAGAATTTAAAGCTGCTTTAGTCATAGAACCTGCGAAAATTTACATTTGGATTTTCGCAGGTTTTTGTTTATTGAGATTGAAAAAAATTTTTAGATAAATGCAGAGTTAAGAGAGATATTTGAAAATAAATATCTGTTTTAATAATATGTATATAACTAATACCTATTATTGAATATAATTGAAATGAGGACGATAAAAATCTGAAGAATGCATACAAAAAATATTTAAGAAATTATATTATTCTTCTACTTGTCGATGATCTAATCTATTAAATTCATTTAAACGGTATTCCATATTTTTTTCGTAATCCTTATTAAAAATACAAGAAAATATTATATCCAGGACATATTGAGTAGCAATATGAGATGAAAAGTGTGATATCTTTTTCTTTAAATTTTCTTTACTGGAAACAAAGATATGATAATTAAATAATTTAGTTAGATAGTTTTCTTGAGCTGAGCAGATAACTAATGTCTCAATTTCTTTTCGCTTTAGAACTAAAGCAATTTCTTTAATTTCAGGAGTTTTCCCTGAATATGAAAGAATAATTGCTACTTGTTTATTTTTACTATTAGAAGCGGCGGCACGGTATACTTGGTTCATAGGTACTAAAGAGACATTAACATACCTTCCAATACTCTGCATTTTATCTTGAAAATTCAAGGCTGTTTGGATGTTATTTGTAACAGCATACATATCAACTATTTCAGCATTATAAATTAAATCAACTGCATCTTTAAGCTGATCAGTATCAAAAAAAGAGAAGGTATTGTTTAGGGTATCAATGTAAAGTTGTTTTATATTAACAGCAATTTGAAATTGCGAATCATCTTTTTTAAAAGGGAAGTTTATATCAATAATATCTGGTTTATTCATTTTAGAATATAACTCTTCAACAAATTTGATTTTGAATTCTTTAAAACCATTGAGGCCAATTTTTTTACATAATCTATGTATAGTAGATATTGATGAAAAAGATACTTTTGCCAATTCATCTAATGACATACCAGCAACTTGCTCTTGATTTTTTAATATGTAATCAGCAAGTAATTTTTCTGTTTCTGTTAGATTATTTGCATATAGAAGCAAGTTATAAATTGTCATGTTGAATGCCTCCTTAATAAATTTCATATTTTCATTTTAGCATTAATAAGAAATATTTTCATCAGAACAATTTATAGAGTTACAAAGAAGCAGCATGAAAAATATATAGCATGGAAGGAGAAATAATAATGGGATATAAATTAATAGCTTGCGATATGGATGAAACATTATTAAACGACAATCATGTAATTTGTCAAAGAAATATTGATTTAATAAAAAGAGCCAAAAATGAATATGGGGTTAAATTTGTACCGGCCACAGGGAGAGGCTATGAATCTATTAAACGTGATTTAAAAGTTTTGGGATTGTATGATGAGGCTGGAGAATATGTTATTTCTTTTAATGGAGGCGCATTAACAGAGAATAAAGCAGGTAAATTGCTAAAATTTAAAGGGTTAATGTTTGAGAAAATGAAAGAAATTTTTGAGTATGGTTTGACGAAAGACGTTTGTATACATGTTTATACAAAGGATAAATTATATATTTATAATTTATCAGAAAGTGAGAAGGAAAGGCTTAAAAACCAGAAATTAGAATGCATTCTTATGAAAGAAAATACAGTAGATGCTTTAAAGGATGAACCAATTGCTAAAATTCTATACCAGAATATAGATGTGCCATATTTGATGAGTTTAGAACCAGAAATGAAGAATATTACAGATGGGCATTGTGTTATAAGTTATTCATCAAATCGGTACATGGAATTCAATGCTCTAGGTGTGGACAAGGGAAGAGGTTTAATTGATTTAGCAGGAATTTTAGATATTGATATTAAAGATGTAATTGCTGTAGGTGATAACTACAATGATATGTCCATGTTAAAGCTAGCAGGATTATCAGTAGCTGCTGGAAATGCTGTTGAGGATGTGAAAAAAGTCTGCAATTATACAACTGAAGCTGATAATAATGAAGGTGTTGTTGCTGAATTAATCGAAAAATTTATATTTAAGGAATAGTAATAATATTGAAGTTTGGTGATGCAAAATGATGGAACAGCTGCAAGACCAATAATAGAAATACATAAAGATAATTATTAATAATTAAACCCATGACAATATTTAATTTTAATATTGCCATGGGTTATTTTTTTATCACATAATTTCACATAATTCTATGATAATTCTTACATAAATATTGATTAAAATGAAAACAAGCTTAAAGAAAAGAAGTTTCTTAGTGAAATTTATATATCTAATTATTTTATTTGATTAGGAGGAGAGGAAATGAAAATTACTGAATTAGCAGTAAAAAAACCTTTAAGCATAATTATAGTGGTTGCTTTGATTATGGGACTAGGAATATTCGGATATGCAAATTTAGGAGCTGATTTATTTCCAGCAATTGATGCTCCTGTTATAACTATAACAACTACATATAGTGGGGCAGGTACCAAAGAAATAGAAGAAAATGTCACAAAGCCAATAGAAGATGCGGTATCTGGCATAAGCGGTATTGATACCTTAAAGTCTGGATCAGTGGAAGGCTATGGCTATACCATAATTAAATTTACCATGAATACAGATATGAACTCAGCATTTATGGATGTTCAACAGGCATTGGGAGATATTTCAAATAAACTTCCAGAAGGCGCTTCAAAACCTGTTATAAAAAAGGCAGATAAAAATGCAGCTCCAGTTATGATGATTTCAGTTTCAAGTTCATTACCTTATGGCGAACTTTATAACGCAGCAGATGATATTCAAAAATCTTTAGAAAAGATCAGTGGAGTTGGGGAGGTGACTTTAGAAGGAGCAGTTCAAAAGGAATTAATGATTGATGTTGATAAAACTTCTATGGAGCAATATGGCATAAGCATTAATACTATCGTAAGCAAGCTGCAAAGTGAAAATGTAAATATTCCAGCAGGTCAGCTTAAGCAGGAAAATTCTAAAGAGACCATGAGGGTTCTTGGCGAGTTTCAAAATATAGAAGATATAGAAAATATTCAAATACCAATGACAAATGGAGGAACTATAAGACTTAAAGATATTGCAGATATAAAGCTGGATTATCCAGATGAAAGTGAGCTAGTAAGATTAAATGGAGAAAGCTCCATAGGTATATTCGTTAAAAAACAAAGTGATGCAAATATAGTTGAAACAACAAAGGCTGTTAAAGAAGAGCTGAAAAGTATAGAGAAGACTTTGCCAAGTGGAATTAATGTTAGTATAGCAGACGATTCTTCTACCTTTATTAATGAATCTTTATCAGAAGTTAAAATAGGTCTTATTGAAGGTATAATCACAACAAGTGTTATAATGTTTCTATTTCTAAAGAGTATAAAATCTTCATTAATAGTTCTTGTTGCAATACCTACATCGCTTCTTGCCACATTTTTTATGATGTATGTTTTTAATTTTACACTTAATATGTTATCACTTTTGGCTTTATCTTTATCAATAGGAATATTGGTAGATGACTCTATAGTTGTACTCGAAAATATTCAAAGGCACCTGAGTCAGGGGAAGGGACTTATAAGAGCAGCTATAGATGGACGTGATGAAATAGGAATGGCAGCTATATCAATAACCTTATGTGACATAGTAGTCTTTGGGCCAGTTGCTTTCATGTCTGGAATGGTTGGACAATTTTTCAGGCAGTTTGGACTTACAGTAATATTCGCAACAATATTTTCGCTTATTGTTTCTTTCACTCTCACTCCAATGTTAGCGTCAAGATTACTTAAGGAGAAAAAAGATGATATAGATAGCAATGATCATAAAGTCGAAGCTAAAAAAGGATTTATGACAAGGTTATTTGATAAAGTAAATGAAGAATATAAAAGATTTTTGCTCTGGTCACTAGATAATAGATGGAAAGTTGTAAGTATTGTCATGGTAATGTTCACACTTAGTATATTACTTATTCCTTTTAAAGCTATTAAGACAGAATTTTTGCCAACAACAGATCAAAGTAAATTTACAATTAATGTTGATTTAAGTCCTGGTTCAGATATAGCGGATACAGATGAAAAAGTGAAGGAATTAGAAGAACATTTAAAAAGTGTACCAGAAGTAAGTGAATATTTTACTGTAATTGGAAGTGATAATGAATCTTCAGCAACGATTAACGTCGATTTAAAAGAGAAGAGTAAAAGAAAGAAGAGTCAAGGTGAGGTTGCTCAGGAAATACGGGAATGGAGCAAGAGTTTGACAGGGGTTGATGTTTCTGTAAATGAAAGCAATGGACTTTCACAAGATAATGGAGATGGAGCAAAGCCTATCGCTATAAATATAATTGGTCCTAATGTAGAAGTTTTAAAAGATCTAGGTGATAAAACAGAGAGTATGGTAAAAGACATTAAAGGAACAACAGATGTTAGTAATAGCATGAAAGCTAACGAAAATGAAATTGATGTTGAAGTTGATAGAACAGCAGCTGCACAATTTGGAATTAAGCCATCAGATATTGCAGGTGCCCTTAAGGCGGCATCTAACCAAGGCACAGATGCTGGTGTATATAGAAAAGATGGTGATGAATATGATATGACTGTCAAATTTCAAGATGGACAAGTTAAAACTAAAGATCAGATGTCTTCAATAATGATAGCTAATCCATCAGGAACACAAGTACCATTAGATCAAGTTGCAAAGGTGTCTTTAGGTGATAGCCCACAGGAGCAATTAAGAATGGATAGAGATGAAATGGTAACTATATATGCAAATGTACAAGGCAGAACAGTAGGAAGTGTAAATACAGATATTAAAAAAGCTATTGAGAATGAAGATATGCCTACAGGTTATGAAGTGACTTACGGAGGGGATCAGCAAAATATGGCTACTTCTTTTAAATCGCTAATTGAAGCTTTGGCTGTATCTATAGTACTTGTATATATGATATTGGTTGTTCTATATGAATCTTGGCTTACACCTTTTTTAAGGATGTTATCACTTCCATGTGGAATGATCGGAGCATTAATAGCTTTGGTCATTACTAGAAATACTTTAAATATCGTAACAATGATTGGACTGATAATGCTTGATGGTCTTGCTTCTAAAAATGGAACTCTGCTTATCGATTATACGAATACATTAATGAAGAGAGGAATGCCTTTAAGAGAAGCTCTTATAGAATCAGGAAGTACAAGACTTAGACCAATCATGATGACTACAATAACTATGATTGTTGGTATGCTTCCAACAGCATTGGCCATGGGTCAAGGAAGTGAATATAGATCAGGAATGTCTATAGCACTTATTGGGGGCATGATTACCTCTACAATATTATCTCCAGTACTTATTCCAGTTGTGTATACATTGATTGATGATATGAAAAAGAGAATTTTAGAGAGAAGAAATAGTAAAAAAGGGGCAGCAAATAAACTATAGAGGTATAACTAAGCTATGCTAAAATAGCTGCAGCGCGTGATATTTAAAGTGAAAGGAGAAAAATTATGAAAAGTATTAAACTTAGAAAATATACAATATTGGCAAGTATTATCTTAGCAGCATCAATGCTTCTTGCAGGATGTGGTGAAAGCACTAGTAATACAAATGATCCGAAGAATGTTAAAACTGTCGCTGTTAGTACGACTTCTATTGAAAATTACACAGAGTATGGAAGCACATTAAAAGCGAATAGTGAGGTAACAGTTGCTCCAAAAATATCTGGCAAAATCGCAACTATGAATGTTGAAGTAGGGCAACAAGTTAAAAAAGGTGATGTATTATTTACGTTAGATTCAGCTGAATTACAGGCACAATATAAGCAGGCACAGGGGGCTTTGAGTTCGGCACAAGCTAATTTAACCCTCACAAGTGATTCGGAGTTTAAGCAGAAATTAATTCAGGCTAAGTCAGATCAAAGCTTAGCACAAAATGCATATAATGATGCTAAAAGTGCATTTGATAAGGTAAAAACACTATATGAGGCAGGAGCTTCTACCAAGCAGGATTTAGACGATGCACAATCTAAACTTAATTCAGCTGAGACACAGCTTAACTCGGCTAATGATAACTTAAATCTTTTAAATAATAAAGTTGGAAGTCAGACGGCAGCTGTAGCTGAGTCTCAGGTGGAACAGGCACAGGGTGCAGTAGATTTAGCTCAGGCGCAATTAGACAATACTGTAGTTAAAGCACCAATTGATGGAGTTGTTTCTGAAAGAGATGCTAATGCAGGAGAAATAGTATCAAGTTCGAAAAGTGTAATTACTATAGCAGATAATAGCAGTCTTATTGGTGAAATAAACATAAGTGATAAGGATTTATCTAGTATAGCAATAGGAGAATCCGTGGAAGTAAAAGTTAATTCTCTTGAAGATAAGAATTTTGAAGGAGTTATAGATAATATAAGCCCAACAGCTGATTCTAAAACTCAATTATATAATGTAAAAGTGAAGCTGGCGAATGATGATTCTTCTTTAAAATCAGGAATGGTAGTGAAAATATTGCTTCCAAATGATAAAAAAGATAATATACTTGCACTTCCAAGTAATGCAATAGTTGTGAGTAATGGAGTTCAATATGTATATGAAGTAGCTCGCGATAAAGTGAAAAAAATACCAGTAAGTGTTGGAATTTCTGATGGAAAGTATACCGAAATAATTAGCGGCGTAGAACTTGGGGATAATGTTATTATAGAAGGACAGAGTTTTTTAAATGATGGCGACAAGGTCAATATAAGTAATTCCTAAAATTTATAGTAATAATACAATAAAAAAGTAAATATAGGACGTCAGAATTTCTAATAATAACATTAAATAACTAATGGGATAGAATTAAGTGGTAATGTTATAATAGAGGAACAAAGTTATACATGAAGAACCATTGATTTGATATTCTGATTTATAATACTTTATTATAAAATCAAAATAGACTTTAGAGTATGAACTATGAAATTAATTATAAAATATATAGGAATTTAATTTAGTCTATAAGGGTGGTGTTAAGATGAGTTATAATATTTACTTAGTAGAAGATGAAGAAAATTTAAATCAGATATTAAAATCTTATCTTGAAAAAGATGGCTTTAATGTAACTTCTTTTTTTAATGGTGAAACAGCAAGAACAGCTATTGAAGTTAATCCACATTTATGGATATTGGACATTATGCTGCCAGATATAGATGGATATCAGCTTATAAAGGAAATTAAAGAAAATAATAAGCAAACACCTGTTATTTTTATATCTGCACGTGATGCTGATTTAGATAAAGTGATTGGTCTGGAGCTTGGCAGTGATGATTACATTGCTAAACCATTTCTACCTAGAGAGCTGGTTATACGTACAAAAAAACTTATTGAAAGGGTATATGGTCAAGAAGTAGAAAGAGATGCTCATATAGTATCCAAGATTTACGGTTACACTATAGATGAAAATAAACGTATAGTAAAGAGAGAAGAAGAAACGATTGCTTTAACTTCAAAAGAATTTGATATTCTTATGTTATTTGTTAAAAATCAGCTTATTGCATTTTCAAGAGAACAAATATTACATAATATTTGGGGAGATGAGTATTTTGGAAGTGATAGAGTTGTAGACGATCTTATAAGAAGGCTTAGAAAAAGAATGCCAAACCTTAGAATAGAGACAGTTTATGGTTATGGATACAGGATGGTTAGAGAATGAGCAAAGTTTCAAAGTTTTTAAGTAATAAATCAATTGCTTTTCAAATATGGATTGTTTTCTCAGCTATGATGCTTTTTATTATAGGAATTCTAGTAACTATAAGTTTATTAACCTTTAAAAATTTTCTTTATGATAAAGCCTATGAACTCATAGAGAATTCACAAAAAAATGTAATTACAAATATGGTGGATGGCGAAAACTATACCCAGTTTTCGGGTACAATTTCAGAGAATAACAATGGGGAAAGGATATTAAAGAGTATTATTTATCCAATTGCTGATACAGAAAACATAGAGCATATTCTTTCTGATGAAAAATCTTCTAAGGAATTATGGAATAAAGTATTAAATCAATATCAAAATCAAACTTCAGATAGTCAAAGATATACGTATGTTAAAAATAATGATAATGTATTTTACGTAATAAGAAAATACAGTTTTGATGATAAAAGTGGTTTTGTCTTTTCATATACAAGAGATCTTCAGGCTGAAAAACTATATAGGCAGATTGCTAGAAAGATCATTTTGATGACTATCATTGCAAGCTTTTTTAGTTTAATAATAGTTAGAAAACTTGCTAGTTATTTATCAAAACCTATAAAGTCATTAAAAGAAAACGTGGAGAAGATAGGTCAAAAGGAATGGAATACTCCAATAAGTGTAGATAGAAAAGATGAGATAGGTGAATTATCTGAGGCAATTGAATCCATGAGGCAGCAGCTTGTAAAAAATGATGAAGCTCAGCAATGGATGCTTCAAAATATATCCCATGAATTAAAAACTCCTGTGATGGTTATAAGAAGTTATGCTCAATCTGTTGGAGATGGAATATTTCCTAAAGGCGACCTGAGTAGTACAATGTTTGTAATTGATAGTGAAGCAGAAAGACTGGAGAAGAGAATAAAAGATCTACTTTATTTAACTAAGCTTGACTATTTGTTGCAGCACAAAAGAATAGAAGAACTTGTTAATATGAAAGAATTAATTGAGGAAACCGTCGATAGATTTAGGTTCAGAAGAGAAGAGCTTAATTGGGAGCTAGAACTAGAAAATATAATAATATTAGGAGACTATGAACAGTGGAAAGTCGTAGTTGAAAATATTTTAGAGAATTCAATTAGATATAGTAGAAGTAAGGTTAGAATTAGTGTAAAGGCAAGTGGTGATTCAATATTACTTGAAATATATAATGATGGAGAATCCATTGAAGAATCAGCGTTAAATGAGTTATTTAAGCCATTCAAAAAAGGTAAAAAAGGTAAATTTGGATTGGGGCTAGCAATAGCTAAACGAATTATAGAATCTTATGACGGGCATATATGGGTGACCAATGAAAATGTTGGAGTATCTTTTAAGATAGAATTAAAAAAATAGCAGATATCGCAGATTGTGCTTTGTCTTCCACTTAAGACCTCTTTAAAATCTGAATTAGATTTTAGGAGGTTATTTTAATTAACATATAAAATTATACTCACAATAAAAAGGGCATGCATGTAAAAAGTAAGATTAACAATATTTACATAAAAAATATTAATATAGTTTTTCTAAAACTATATATAATACTTAATTATGTGTATAATATTAAATAATATAGAGGCTAAGGCCGTTAAGAACGGAGAGATGAAATGGATTTATTAATGATTGTATTGTTACTTATGGGGTGCTTGTTAATTTCTAATATTATTAGTCATTACATTCCATCAATCCCTGCCGCTTTAACCCAGATTATATTGGGAATAATTTTAGCATTTGCTTTTAAGCATAATTCTTTTGAATTAGAAGAGGAATGGTTTTTTCTTTTATTTGTGGCACCTATTTTATATAATGATGGAAAATATTTTCCTAGAGATGAATTATGGAAAATGAAGAGGTCAATATTCGGCAATTCTTTAATATTAGTTTTATTAACAACTATAGGAGGAGGATATTTTATTCATTGGATGATACCTGGTATACCTCTTGCAGCAGCTTTTGCATTAGCAGCCATTTTATCACCAACTGATCCGGTAGCAGTAAATGGAATTGCAAAGCGTATTCATATACCTGAGAGTGTATTAAATCTTGTTAAAGGAGAATCTTTAATAAATGATGCATCTGGAATAGTTGCATTTAATTATGCAATAGCTGCTGTAGTGACTAATCATTTTTCACTTGGAGGAGCAATTTTAAATTTTTCATATATGTTTTTAGCAGGAGCAATTTTAGGTTTAGTTTTTGCTTTAATTTCAACTTTAATAAGATTTACTTTACGTAAAGAGGGAATAAATGATGTTATCTTTTATTCTTTGTTTCAAATATTAACACCATTTGGTATTTATATTATTACAGAAGAACTTTTACATGCATCAGGAGTCATTGCAGTAGTTGTTGCAGGTATTGTCCATTCTTTGATAAAGGAGAGAATAGAAACTAGGATGGCTGAGGAACAGGTAGTAACAGAAAATATATGGTCCATTGTTCTATTTGTTTTAAATGGAGTTGTATTTTTATTATTGGGATTAAATATTCCATTATCTATGAGTGAGACAATCTCAGATCCTAATATAGGAAACTTGAAGGCTGTTGCATATGTTATTGCCATAGGAGTTGTTATCTTAATAATTCGTTTTGTTTGGTCGTATTTATCCTCATATTATGAATATAGATTAAATAAGAGTAAAGATGTTGAAGGCCCGAGTGTGAAAATGGCTTTGTTAACTAGTTTAACTGGAGTTAGAGGTACAGTTACAATGGCAGGTGTTTTATCAATTCCATTTTTCTTAGACAATGGAGAGGCATTTCCAGAACGAGCCCTTATATTATTTTTAACCGCTGGGGTAATATTATTTACGCTGATATCTGCAACAGTATTTTTACCGTTTTTAAGTAAAGGAGAAGAGGAAGAAAAGGAGCAGCTTATTAATGATAATTTAAATAAAGCAAAAAATAAACTTATAGTATCTGCTATTAATATTATAAAATCCGAAATAAATAATGAAAATGCAGCTGCAGCATATGAATTAATCAATGAGTATAAGTGGATATCTAGAAACAATCAATCGTTGACAATTGAAGCAGGTAATAATCGAGAAAAAATAACAGAGTTAAGATTAATAGGATTGAAAGCAGAGAGAAAATATATATATGAACTTATGAATAAAGATGAAATAAATGAAACTGTATTCAAATTTTTTGAAAGATTTTTTGATCATAGAGAAGAAAGTTTTTTGTGTAATAGACGTCAGGATACCATGTATCTTGTAGGAAAATTAATTAGATGGTTTAAACATTTTTATCGTATTAATCGTAAGGCAAAAAATATTGAAATGGATAAGCTGAAATTAATAAAGGATATACAAATAAAGGCAGTCCAATCAGCCATTGGGGTTTTAAAGGAATATTCGAAAAATCATGATGAATCAGATATTATTCAATTAGTGATTTTTGATTACAAGAGTATGATTAATAGGCTAAAAGGAGCAACAGCTAAGTATAATGAAAATAGCATGGAACAAAAAGAAGAATTGAGAATAAAAGCTATGGACACAGAACGCTCTCAGATTCGATATATGTATGAGTCAGGAGAAATTAATAGAGAGGAATCAAATGAATTAAGAAGGTATTTAAACTATATTGAAAGTGCTGTTTTATATAAGCATGTTGAATAAAAAGTAAATCCTTTAGAAAAATAATATTTGATATACATATAAGCTATTCTAGAATTAGTATATTTTAATAGATTAAATCTATAAAATAAACGTATTACAGTTATACTTTTTCTTTCTAAGCTAATACTATTATTGAAGTATTATCAAAAAAATAACACGCTAATTTCATAAAAAAGTATTAATGTACTAACTAACTAAAGGAGGCTTACATATGACAAATAAATTTAAAGAAAAATTTGCTGCTATGCCTATAGAAAAACATGAGGCAGCAGCTTGGGCAAATGAAGAAAATACACAGCCAGTTTCTAATGTAAATATTCCTAGCGAAATACAAGTTGGAAATGCAAAAGAATATGTTGATACAAACCAAAAGTAAATGAAAAATCCCCAAATTAATGGGGATTTTTTATTTTAAATTAATAATTCATATCAGACATACGTTTATATGTATCATATTTTTCTTTTGCATTCTTCTCTGATTCATCAAATAATTTATCTGCAACTTCAGGAAAGACATTCATTAAGGATGCAAAACGTATTTCGCCATTTAAGAAGTCTTTATATGGAGCTGTAGGTTCTTTTGATTCAAGTAAGAATGGATTTTTACCTTCATCTTTTAGTTGTGGATTATATCTATAAAGATGCCAGTATCCAGATTCAACAGCTTTCTTTTCTTCCTTTATGCTGTTTCCCATACCAACTTTTATTCCATGGCTTATACATGGAGCATAAGCTATTATAAGAGATGGTCCAGGATATTTTTCAGCTTCAGCTATTACTTTAATTGCGTGATTCATATTTGCGCCTATTGCTATTTGAGCAACATATACGTAACCATAACTCATAGCCATAAGTCCTAAATCTTTCTTTCTGGTCTTCTTACCTGCTGGTGTAAACTTAGCAACTTGAGCGGTCTGAGTTGATTTTGAAGCCTGACCTCCAGTGTTTGAGTAAATTTCTGTATCCATTACGAATATATTTACATCATCGCCCATAGCAAGAACTTGATCGACGCCTCCATAACCAATATCGTATGACCAACCGTCACCACCGATTATCCAATGAGATTTTTTAATTAAATAATCTTTTCTTTCTAATATTTCTTTTGCTATTGTATTGTTAGAATACTTAAAATCAGTTAACACTTCTAAAACTTTAGCAGAAGCTGTTTTGGATTCAGATCCATTATTTAAGTTATCAAGCCATAACTTAAATGCATTTTTAGCATTATCATCAAAATCTGAGGATTCTAATGCTTCATTTATTAAATCAGCAAGCTTTTCCCTAATTTGCTTAACTCCTAAGAAGATACCATATCCAAATTCAGCATTATCTTCGAATAATGAATTTGCCCAAGCAGGACCTCTTCCTTCAGCATTAGTAGTGTAAGCTATGGATGGAGCACTTGCACCCCAGATAGACGAACATCCAGTTGCATTTGATATGATCATTCTTTCTCCAAAAAGCTGAGTTAAAAGCCTTATGTATGGAGTTTCTCCACAACCTGGGCATGCACCATTAAATTCCAAAAGAGGCCTTATTAATTGGCTGCCCTTTAGTGTATTTCTGTCGATTAAATCTTCCTTAGGAGTAAGAGTCATAGCATATTCCCAATTTTCCGCCTGCTCTAATATTTGCTCTTCTGCTGGTTTCATTATAAGAGCTTTGCCAGGAGCAGGACATACATCAGCGCAGTTGCCACAGCCTGTGCAGTCTAATGGAGCTACTTGAATTCTATATCCATAATTTTCTAAACCTTTTCCAGCTGCCTGCTTTGTAATAAAATCTTCAGGAGAATTTTTCTTTTCATTGTCATCAATTAAGAATTGGCGAATGGTTGCATGAGGGCAGATATATGCACATTGACCGCACTGTATACATTTATCAGTCTGCCATTCAGGTACATTAACTGCTATACCACGTTTTTCATAAGCAGTAGTACCGAGAGGGAAGGTACCATCTTCCATTCCTTTAAAAGCGCTTGTTGGAAGTTCATCACCTTCAAGCCTTGCCATAGGACGTTGAATATTTTTAACAAAGTCTGGTTCATCCTTTATTGATTTATTTTCATCTTTAGCACCACTCCAAGAATCACGAATGGTAACTTGATGAAGGGAATTTATGCCTCTGTCCACAGCATCATGATTCATTTTAACTATTTTATCACCTTTTTTACCATAAAGATTAGAGATAGAATCTTTTAAATATTTAACTGCGTCTTCCACAGGTATAACATTCGCAAGCTTAAAGAAAGCAGACTGCATTATCATATTTATTCTGTTTCCTAGACCTATTTCACCTGCAATAGCAATTGCATCAATTGTATAGAATTTTATATTATTTTCTGCTAAATATCTTTTATATAGCGCTGGCAATTTATCTTCAAGTTCATCCTCATTCCATGGACAGTTAAGGACAAAGATGCCGTTCTTCTTTAACCCTTTTAATATATCAAAGTTGTATATAAAAGATTTATTATGACAGGCAACATAGTCGGCATTATAAACTAAATAAGGAGATTTTATAGGCTTTTTCCCGAATCTTAAGTGGGATACAGTAGTACCTCCAGATTTTTTACTATCATAAGAAAAATAAGCCTGGGCATACATATCAGTGTTATCTCCTATTATTTTAATAGCACTCTTATTTGCTCCAACTGTACCATCAGAACCTAAACCCCAGAATTTACAGCTTATAGTTCCTTCTGGTGTAGTGTCTATTATATCTCCTTCAGGCAAAGAAGTATTAGTTATGTCATCTACTATTCCTACAGTGAAGTGGTCTTTTGGTTTATCAGCTTTTAAATTATTAAAGATAGAAATAATCTGAGATGGTCTTGTGTCTTTAGAGGCTAAACCATATCTTCCGCCAACTATAAGCGGTTTATTTTCTTGATTATAGAAAAGTTTAGTTACATCTAAATATAGCGGCTCGGCAGGGGCACCAGGTTCTTTGGTCCTATCTAATACTGCGATTTTCTTCACAGGCTTAGGAAGAACATTGAAAAAGTATTTCTCGCAAAATGGTCTGTATAAATGAACCTTTATCATACCTACTTTCTCTCCCTTTTCTACTAGGTAATCTATAGTTTCACTTATGGTATCACAGGCAGAACCTATGGCTACTATGATGTTTTCAGCTTGCGGATCTCCATGGTAATCAAAGGGATGATATTCCCTTCCAGTAATATTTTTAATTTCTTTCATATAATCTTCAACTATATCAGGAACAGCATTAAAGAATGGGTTTTGGGCTTCTCTTTCCTGAAAATATATATCAGGATTTTGTGCTGTACCTCTGACTACAGGATGTTCGGGATTTAGAGCTCTATCTCTAAAAGCTTTTAAAGCATTTCTATCTACAAGATCTGTTATTTTATCAAAATCAGGAACTTCAATTTTTTGATATTCATGAGATGTTCTAAAACCATCAAAGAAATGTAAAAATGGTACTCGGCCTTTTATAGCACTTAAGTGAGCAATGCAGGCTAAATCCATTACCTCCTGAACATTTGAAGATGCAAGCATAGCAAAGCCTGTTTGTCTGCAGGCCATAACATCTTGATGATCGCCAAATATTGATAAGGCATGGGTTGCTAGTGCACGTGCACTTACATGAAATACTCCAGGTAAAAGCTCTCCTGCTATCTTATACATATTAGGTATCATGAGCAGCAAACCTTGGGAAGCGGTATATGTAGTAGTTAAGGCGCCACCTTGAAGTGAGCCATGTACTGCCCCAGCAGCACCAGCTTCGGATTGCATCTCAGCTACCTTAACTGATTGATTAAACATATTTTTCTTTCCATGGGCAGACCATTCATCTACTCCTTCGGCCATAGGAGTGGAAGGAGTTATAGGATATATCGCAGCAACTTCTGTAAAATTATAAGAAGCATATGCTGCAGCTTGGTTTCCATCCATTGTTTTAGTAACCTTTTGCATTATAATTAATCCTCCTTGTATCATATATTGTACATAAATTATCTGAATTTTTTTATCTCATTTATTATTTGAAAACTGAGTAAAAGTATACTTAATTAAGATAATATTTAAAAAAGTAATGTTTAGCTAAAAATAATTTTAGAGGTGCTTAATTTTAACTTCTATTTATTAAATTTGCGAAAGGTAAGTTTGTGTTGCACAAAAAGTTTACTATAGATATAATTATAAAATCTGATTAAATAGATATGATCAAGAAATTAAAACAAAGGAAGTGATTTAAATAATGGAGTCGCGAAAAAGGAATATAGTAATAGCATTAATGGTAGCAATGTTTTTAGGAGCAGTTGAGGGAACTGTTGTTACAACAGCAATCCCAACTATAGTAAAAGATTTGCAGGGATTTGAAATTATTAGTTCAGTTTTTTCAGTATATTTATTAACCTCTGCAATTTCAACACCTATATATGGCAAGTTAGCGGACTTATATGGAAGAAAAAATATACTTTCAATAGGAATAATAATATTTTTAGTAGGAAGTTTCATGTGCGGCTTATCGCAGAATATGTACATGTTAATCATATTCCGTGCAATTCAGGGAATAGGTGCGGGTTCAATATTTACAGTTACATATACAATTGTTGGAGATGTTTTTGAACTGGAAGAAAGGCCTAAAATTCAAGGACTTATAGGTACAGTATGGGGAATTGCAAGTCTTATAGGACCATTTTTTGGAGGAGTTTTAATTGACGTGCTGTCTTGGCATTGGATATTTTTTATAAATATTCCTTTTGGAATATTATCAGTTATACTTATTCAAAGAAATTTACAAGAAGACTTAAAAAAGACAAAACACAAAATAGATTATCCAGGAATTATTACTTTATCAATAGCTATGATTATATTTTTAAATATTTTTGTATCAACAGATGACATAAGTTCTAATAATATTATGTTTGTTGGAATATCAGTGCTTCTGACAATTATCTTTTTAATAGCATTCTATAAAATAGAGAGAAAAGCAAAAGAGCCAATAATTCCATTTGATATATTCACAAAGACAAGTACAATGGTAAATCTAGTAAGCTTTTTAGCTTCTGCTGTATTAATTGGGTCAAATGTTTATTTACCAATATATATACAAAACATATTAGGTTTTAGTGCTAAAATATCAGGCCTAGCTTTAGCACCAATGTCAGTTGCCTGGCTCCTAGCTTCAGTGTTTTTAGGAAAATGTATAGTAAAGATTGGAGCAAAGTCTGTAATAATCATATCGAATGTTATTTTGATTATTGGTACAGCACTATTGCCAACGTTAAATATAAATTCTCAATTAATATTAGTATTATTATATGTTGCTATAATGGGTTTTGGATTTGGAGGCGCATTTACAACATTGACTATAATTGTTCAAGAATCAGTAGATTACAGTAAAAGAGGTGCTGCAACGGCTACTAACTCATTGCTTAGAACATTAGGACAAACAATAGGAGTAAGTGTATTTGGAAGTATATTTAACTTATATATAGTTAAATATTTTACTCAGATTGGCATAAAAGGTGTAGAGCCAAGCAATTTATATAATTCCTCTGCATCTACACTTACTGTAACAAGTGAACAGATAAAGCTTTCTTTAAATAGTTCTCTGCATATTCTTTTTATAATACTTGTAGTAATAGGCATATTATCGCTGATATTATCAATAATAATGCCTAAAATAGTAAAAGGGCAGAAATAGTAGAAATCCACAACAAATACTAAGTGCTAGTATTTGTTGTGGATTTTTTTCTGATTATTTATTTCTTAAAGCAATCCTTAAATTTACTTTTATCTAAGTTTGAGTATGCAAATACACTTATAATTGCTAAAATAAAAATAACAACCCCAGCAACTATCCTTATTATTGATGTTTTAGATGCACTAGTTGTGTATTTATTTTCAGTACTGTTTTCTTTTGAATCTTCATTTTGACTTGATCTAGAATTAATTTCTGTCTTTATAATTGGAAAAGTATTATTAATATTTGAGAAGTTACTTGTTTTAGTGGTAATAATAAGACTTGAATCAATTTTATTTTCATTTGTTTGGGTTAAGTCTTGAATTATATTAGTCTCTTTTATCCAGTTATTATTAGTTTCTGCAAAAGTTGTTATGCTAGTAGCTATTAATAAAGAAGAAGTTAATAAAATAGCTGATATTATTTTTTTAGAACTTATAATTATAATATTCATATCTATCTCCTTATATGGATTATTATTTCAGATTATATATTAAATAATAGACATGAAAGGTTAATAGTGTTTAATGATTGAGTTAATTAAACGTAAAATGTGTAAAGTCCTTAGTTAAATTTTTGTTTCATATAATATTTATAAATTTTGAACTTCTAAAAAATAGACTCCGCTGGGATAATTAATTTATGGTCTGATTTAGTTATAATTATAGAAGATATATTTGTGAAAACCTATACAAATATATTGACTAAGTAATAGAAGAAATATAGAATAACATTATTAAATGACATTTAAAAAGAAATTTAAAATGTTCTGCAATCGAATACAATAGGTGAGGAGCTTGTGGTAATGAAATATTTTAATAAAACTGTAGGCATTATTTTAGTTGTAATTTTTCTAGTGAGCAATTTATATTTTGTATACTTATTAAATAATAATAAGACAAGCAAGGAACCAATAAAGCCTAAGATAGTATTAATATCACATATAAAGACGAATCCTTATTGGCTAAGTATAAAGGCCGGTGCAGAAAAAGCGGCTAAGGAGAGGGGAGCAGTTGTTGAATTTTTAGGACCTACGACTGCAAG
This sequence comes from Clostridium sp. BL-8, assembly GCF_002006495.1. Classification (NCBI taxonomy): domain Bacteria; kingdom Bacillati; phylum Bacillota; class Clostridia; order Eubacteriales; family Clostridiaceae; genus Clostridium; species Clostridium sp. BL-8. Next base: position 3,645 of record NZ_LZZL01000042.1, on the reverse strand, counting down.
CACAGAGGAAGGATTAAAGTTATTTGAGATGGCCGAGTCAGCTAAGGTTAGCGGAATTATAACTTATGTTCAGGAGGAAGGAAAATATACAAAGGATATAAATAGAGCTATGGAAAAAGGTATACCAGTGGTTACAATAGATTCAGATGAAGAAAATAGCAATAGGTTAGCATATGTAGGAACGAACAACATTTTAGCGGGACAAGTTGCCGGAGCAGAAGCAGTAAGGCAGATAGGAAGAGATGGAAATATAGCTATAGTGATGGGAGGAAAGGATGTTAAAAATCAAAAGGAAAGAGTGGAGGGATTTAAAGAATATATAACTTCTAATTCTAATTTAAAAATCGTGGATGTGGATTCTTCAGATGCAATGCTTTTGGAAGCTGAAATAATAACTAGGAAAATATTAAATAGAAATAATAAAATTGATGCATTATTCTGTACTTCAGCCCTTGATGGAATAGGAGCTGCAAAGGCAGTAAACGATTTAAATGATAAAGGTAAGGTGAAAATAATATGTTTTGATGATCTGGATGAAACTCTAAAGAATATACAAAATGGATTGGTAGCATCAACAGTAGTACAAAAGAGCAATGAGATGGGGTATAGAGCAGTCAATATCATAATGGATAGAATTGAAGGAAAAACTAATAATTATTCAGAATCATTAACTGATGTACAGTTAGTTAATAAAACTAATATAGGTACTTATAAGCAGGGAGATGATAATTTTGAAAATTAAAACCTTAAATAACAAGTTCATTATGTTTGTCATATGCTTAATTATTCCAATAGGAATCTGTAACATCATATCTTTGGCAATGAGTAAAAATATTGAGGATGAATATGTAAGCATGCTCAATAATATGCTTGTGACTAATGAAATTAAGGAAAATATAAATGATTCTTTAGATAATTTCAATCAATATATATTAAATGGTACGGAAAGTAGTAAGAAAAGTTATGAAAATGAAATATTCCAGGCAAAACAAAAAATAAAGACTTTAAAAATTAATTCTGATGATACCAGTCAGTATATCTTAAGGGATTTAAATAATACCTTGGATTCTTACGCAGAAGATTCACAAAAGACAATTTATGCCTATGAAAATAAGGAAGGATATATTTTTTATTATGATGATTTTATAGCAGCTAAAAACATTGCGTCATATTCTGAAGAATATGCATCGAAATTAATGCAGAATTATTTGGAAACTAATAGCATAGCTTATAAAGAATTAAATAGAAAAAGTAGTTTAATATATGGATTTTTAAGTGTTTATGTAATATTAATTTTAACTATGTGCGTAATATATGCCCTAATCTTTATAAAAAATATATCAAAAGGCTTAAAGGGGATTGTAGAGACATCCAATAAAGTATCTAAAGGTCAATTTGAATACTATGATGGAAATAAAACTGACATATATGAATTGGATGTGCTTACAGATACTTTTAATACTATGGTAAAAGATATAAAAAATCTTATAAAATCAATTAACGAAAAGCTAACTTTGGAAAAAAAATTAAAAGAAGAAGAGATGAAAAATCTTCAATATGAAAATGCTCTAAAAGAATTTGATTTAAAGGTACTGCAATCTCAAATTAATCCACATTTCTTATTTAATACCTTAAATTGTATTAATGCTACAGCAATGATGGAAAATGCAGTAACAACAAGTAAGCTTATAAAATCAGTGTCTAATATTTTAAGATATTCATTAAGGAGCATGAATGCAAATTCATCATTGGAGGAAGAAATAAATATTGTAAAAGATTATATCTACATTCAAGAGTGTAGATTTGATGACAGAATTAAATTTAAATTAAATGTTAATATGGATATAAAAAAAGTGATGGTTCCTGGAATGACAATACAACCATTAGTTGAAAATGCCTTTATTCACGGAATTGAAGCTAAAGAAGAAGGTGGGTATATAGATATAAATATAAATGATGAAAATGGAAATTGTAATATTATAATTGAAGACAATGGCATTGGAATTAAGAAGGAAATATTAGAGAAGATTAATAATTACAATTATGATTTAAAACATATCGGACATACAACTGGCCTTGGAATAAATATAGTTGAAAAGAGACTTAGATATTTATATAACAAAGGAAATATGTTTAAAATAGAAAGTGAAGAAGGTAAAGGGACAAGGGTTTATTTAAAAATACCTATAATGGGGGATGAAAGTAATGATGAAATTATTACTTGCTGATGATGAGAAGTATGATAGAGAAACATTGAAATATATAATAAAAGATAAGTTTTCAGAAGAACTCGAAATATATGAAGCTAAAAATGGAAGAGAAGCAATTGAAATATCGGAAAGTGTTAAGCCGGATATAATAATAATAGATATAAAAATGCCAGGAATAGATGGAATACAGGCATTAAAGGAAATAAGTGCCAGCCTGCCAAATCTTTATAGCATAATTTTAACGGCCTATGATTATTTTGATTTTGCATTGGAAGCTGTGAAGATAAATGTTAAAGAATATTTGTTAAAGCCATTTGCCAAGGAAGAAATAGTTGAAAAAGTTTCTCTTGGAGTTAAGTGGGTTAAAAAGGAACAAGATAAAAGGAAAAGTGAAATTGAGGATAAGGAGAAGATATATACTTTATTGCCTGTTCTTGAAAATCAGCTAAGCGATTTAATAATAAATGATAAAATTAAAGGTGTAGATTATAGCATGTATTTGCAGTGTTTAAATATGAATTTCAAAAACAGTTATGCAATGGTCATATCGCTAAAAAATAAATATGAATATGGTGATATTAACAGTGCTGAAAAAGACAAAATAAAGATGAAGATAGGAGAATATATTAAAGAGTATGTTAATAGACGATATAAATGCATAGGAAATTATGTGTTCTATGAAGAATTGACATATTTTATACAAATTGATAATGAGGATAGTAAGGATTTTAAGAATCTAGAAGTCAATCTTGCTTTTAATTTAAGAAGAGAAATAAAAAAGAGATTCAACGTTTCAATAAGAGCAGGACTGGGGAAAATAGTTAATTCAGTAGAAGAAATGATAGAATCTTATAGACAAGCTATGAAATCTTTGGTTTACAATTCAGATAGTGTAAATATAATTCACATAGATGATATAGATGATAAATTGGTCAGTGACATGCTTAATGAGATAAAAACAAATCGAAGTAAGAATATTAATAATAAGGTGAAAACGAAACTATTTGAAAATGTAAAAAATTTTATTAAAGAAAATATTGAGACAGAACTAGAACTTGAAAGGGTTGCTAATAATTTTGGCTTAAGCGTGTATTATTTTAGCAGAACCTTCAAGGAGGTAACGGGAATTAATTTTTCGGAATATGTGAATAAATGCAGAATAGATATAGCTAAAGAATTACTTTCGAGTGGAGAGCTGAGTATAAAAGAAGTCTGCTACAAAGTAGGATATAATGATCCCAATTATTTCAGTAAAGTATTTAAAAAGTATGAAGGAATAAGTCCAGTTAATTTTAAAGCATAGATATCCAATTTTGAACTTATGTTGTGATTAACCGAAATTACATACATATTTATTCCATAGGACTTATGAAATTTTCACTGGAAAGTTCTAAGTGAAAGGTTGCACCCATTTCTGCATGTTCCTCAAACAAGT
>NZ_LZZL01000041.1:0-51260 GCF_002006495.1 Clostridium sp. BL-8 | reverse complement strand
TGATGAAAAATATCCATGGCAACTTTGGACTTGTTATTTATTTTCATGTGCCTAAACTTAAAAAAGATATTACTTTTGATTAGATTAAAATCAAAGTAATATCTTTTTTTATTTAAATATCCTCTATTGGCTGAAATACATATAGCTCACAATAATTATCCTTTGATCTTGAATTATCTATATATTCAAATCTAAAGGTATCTGCAAACTTATATCCTGATTTGAAAATCCATTTTCTATATAGTTGAACTAAAAGACGTCCCAAATGCCTAGCATTAAGATTGTCAGGGCAAAAGAAGCCAACAAAGCGGAATACGACATATTTATGCGCTGGGATAGATATACTCGTCATTCCTTCTGGAACAGAATTTAAATCTGATACCTGAGCACTTGGAACATAATATATAAAACCATCGCTGCTCCAATCTGTAAATCCAAAGTATTCTTCTGGATTGATTATGTTTTGAATTTTATCCTTATGATTATAAAAGAAATCTCTTCCATATATGTTTGCACTCTTATCACCAGATTTACTTAATATTTTGTGTTTAATTCCAATTAAATTGAATTTTTGTTTGAATACAAAATGAGGAGTATAGGTGATTGAGTCGCCTATGGATAAAATATCATTAATATTAATTTTTTCTTTAAGTACTAAGCTAAGTGAAGAATTATCAGATCTCACTTTTACAGGAGTATGGCCAAAACATTTTTTAAAAGCCCTAATATAGGATTGTTCATAATCAAAGCCATAGCTTAAGGCAATATCAATGATTCGCATACTTGTATTTATAAGTTCATTAATACTATTTGTTAATTTGCGTCCTTGAACATATTCAATGATAGATTCCCCTGTTAACGATTTAAAAATCCTGTGTAGATAATACTTTGACAGTCCAGTATGAAGAGATATATTATCTAAAGTGATTTTATCATACAGGTTATCTTCAATATATTCCACGGTTTCAATAATAGTTTCTTTCAAGTCTTTCATAATTTAAACACCTTTTCTTAGAAATAATTGCAATAATAAAAAGCAACATCTGTTAATTTTAATGGATAATTTTAATTATAATTGTATTAAAGGCGATTAGGTATTATTCGTTTTAATTCATTATATAGGATTATAGTTATTAATGTAAATACTATAAGATCTAAAAATATTTATAGACTTTATACATTTAGGAGGGTTTTACTATGAAAAGAAGAGTAGTAATCACAGGGATGGGATCTGTTTCATCTCTTGGAATAGGAGCAGATAAACTTTGGGAATCAATTAAAAGCGGGAAATGTGGAATCAGTGAAATTGAAAGAATAGATGTTTCCGATATACCAGCTAAAGTTGCAGCAGAAGTAAAAGATTTTAATCCGGAAGATTTTATGGATAAAAAGGAAGCTAGAAGAACTGATAGATTTGCACAATTTGCTTTAGCAGCAGCTAAATTAGCAGTTGAGAATTCAAAGCTTGATTTAGAAAAGGTAGATAAAGATAGGCTTGGAGTGTTTATTGGAAGTGGTACAGGTGGAATTGAAACTGTAGAAAATCAATGTAATCAATTTTTAGAGAAAGGGTACAAAAGAGTAAGTCCATTTTTAGTACCAATGATGATATGTAATATGGCTTCTGGACTAGTTGCTATAAAATTTGGCGCAAAGGGTTATAATGAATGTTCAGTAACAGCGTGTGCTTCTTCAACTAATGCAATTGGAGATGCATTTAAGGTAATTCAAAGAAATGATGCAGACATTATGATAGCAGGAGGAGCAGAAGCATGTATCACAAGGCTTACTATATCAGGTTTTTGTGCTAGTAAAGCTATGACAACAAACCCAGATCCTAAAACAGCCTGCAGACCTTTTGATACTGAAAGAGATGGTTTTGTAATGGGGGAAGGTTCAGGAATACTTATTCTTGAGGAACTTGAGCATGCGCTAAGCAGAGGTGCTAATATAATTGCAGAAGTTGTTGGATATGGTTGCACAAATGATGCGTATCACATAACTGCACCATCAGAAGGTGGAGAAGGAGCGGCAAAATGTATGCAGAGCGCAATTAAAGATGCAGATATAAATCCTGCTGATATTGGATATATAAATGCTCATGGAACTTCTACACCAGCAAATGATAAAACGGAGACAGAAGCTATAAAAACTGTTTTTGGAGACTATGCACATGAAGTTCAAATTAGTTCCACAAAGTCAATGACAGGACATTTACTAGGAGCTTCAGGGGCTATTGAGGCAATAATAACAGCATCTTCAATTAAAGATGGCTTTATTCCTCCAACAATAAATTATAAGAATCCAGATCCTGAGTGTGATTTAAACTATGTTCCTAATGAAGGTAAAAAGTCAGAATTTACTTATGCTTTAAGCAATTCATTTGGATTCGGTGGACATAATGCATCAATTATTTTAAAAGCTTTTAATTAATTAAGAGAATATCTACTACACCAAAAATATTTTTTGGTGTAGTTTTTATTTTAGGAGCAACGTACTTAGGTTGTTGCTCCTAAATAAATTACACGCTATGAACTGCCCATTGAATAATAGATGTATCTAATTAAGCAATTAAAATGGAACCTATGAAATAGACACAAGAAAAGGACTATTTTATAGGTTTCTTTTTTGTTCAATAATAGTAACGTTTTGAAAAGAAATCTTTTTAAGAAATATATGTAGCTTTTCAATGTATTTGGGTAAATTTTATTGTATATAAGGTTCTATTTCTCATTCATAAATAATCATTCTGACATACACTTGACTAATCTTAATATATAAATATTTAATGAAGTCCATGTGTATAATAAATATTTAGTACAATTTGAAGTGAAAATTTAATTAATGATATCTGATAGTAGAAAATAAATTATACAGTTATTATTTAAAATAATTGGCGCTATAAGCGGAAAAGATAAATAAAGAAGGAAGAAAATTAAAGTACTGAATAAAATTCATATAAATATTTAGCAAAATAACGAAAAATATTTACTAAAATGTTTGGCGGTGTTATAATGAAATTGTAAAAAAACTAATCATATGAAAAGTAAGTATTTAAAAATTTTTAGAGATAAGCTAAATATTTAGGAGGGATGTTATGGAAACAACAGTAAAAAACTTAGAATTTAAAGCGAGACAAGTCAGGAAAGGTGTTTTGGACATGGTTTATGCATCTAAAGCGGGTCATGTTGGAGGCTCAATGTCAAGTGTAGATATACTAACAACATTATATTATAAAGTACTAAATGTTGATCCTGAAAAATTTAGTGATCCAGATAGAGATCGGTTTATATTAAGTAAAGGTCATATTGCAGAATCTCTTTATTATATCTTAGGCGATAAAGGCTTTTTCAATAAGGAAAAATTAAAAACTTATAGCCAATATGGCTCTGCACTAATAGGTCATCCTAATAATAAAAATAATGGAATTGAAGTAAACACAGGATCACTCGGGCATGGGTTACCGGTAGCTGTAGGAATGGCTTTAGCAGGAAAACGTGATAATAGAAATTATAGAGTGTTTACATTAATGGGGGATGGAGAACAAGCAGAGGGTTCTGTTTGGGAAGGTGCTATGGCAGCTGCTAACTATAAGTTGGATAATCTTATTGGAATAATTGATAGAAATGGACTTCAGATATCAGGAACTACTGAAGAAGTAATGGCATTGGATAACTTGAAAGATAAGTGGACAAGTTTTGGATGGGAAGTCATAGAAGTTAACGGGAATAACATTGGAGAATTATTGAAAGCATTTGATAATATTCCTGCTAAAATAGGAAAACCAACAATGGTTATTGCCAAAACGATTAAAGGTAAGGGAATTTCTTATATGGAAAATAAGACTAAATGGCATCATGGAGTGCTAACAGAAGAAGAATATAACCAAGCAGTTAAGGAATTAGAAGGAGGGCTATGTAATGAATAAGATTTCTAATCGTCAAATCATATGCGATACATTAATTAAACTATCAAAAGAAGATAAGGATATTATGGTTGTAACTTGTGATTCTAGAGGTTCTGCTTCCATGGAGAATTTTGCAAATGAATTTCCTGAACAATTTGTTGAGGTGGGAATTGCAGAACAAGATGCTGTTGGAATTGCAGCAGGGCTTGCAACCTGTGGAAAAAAGCCGTATGTAACATCTCCGGCTAGCTTTTTATCAATGAGAAGTGTAGAGCAAATTAAAGTTGATGTTGCCTATTCGAAAACTAATGTTAAATTAATTGGAATTAGCGGTGGTGTTAGTTATGGAGCTCTTGGAATGACTCATCATTCTCTTCAGGATATTGCAGTTATTAGAGCTATTCCAGGCATTGCAGTGTTGATTCCAGCAGATAGATTTGAAACTAAAAAGATGATTGAAGCATTTCAGAAATATAATAAACCGGCATACATTCGTATTGGAAGAAATGCAGTGGAAGATGTTCATGAAAATGAAAATTTTGAATTTGAAATTGGTAAGGCTAATCTTCTTCATGAGGGTAATGATATTACAATAATTGCTACAGGAGAAACAGTTAAAGCTGCACTAGATGCAAGCAAAGAATTAGAAACCAATGGGATAGGTTGCAGAGTTTTAAGCATGCACACTATAAAACCATTGGATGAAGAAGTGATTATAAAAGCAGCTAATGAAACGAAAGGAGTTATCACAATAGAAGAACATAGTATTTACGGAGGGCTTGGAGCAGCCGTATCAGAAGTTGTTTGTCAAACGACTCCAACAAAGATGAAAATCCTTGCAATTGCAGATGAAGCTCCTGTAACAGGAAATACTAAGGAAGTGTTCAATTATTATGGATTAACCGCAGAAAATTTAGTGAAAGTAGCAAAAGAAATGCTAAAATAATGAAGTTAAAAATTGGCTTATGTTAGTCTAGGGCGTAAGATAGTAGGAGATAAATCCTATTATGAATCGAATCGAATGCAGAAGAAGTGGGAAAAGTAGCAATGGAGTTGATTAAATGGCAAAGTATATTATTGGAATAGATCAAAGTACTCAGGGAACAAAGGCTCTTTTGTTTGATGAAGAAGGAATGCTTTTACAAAGAACAGATTTGCCACATAAGCAAATTGTTAATGACAAGGGATGGGTATCTCATGATCCTATGGAAATATATCGAAATACAATTGAAGTAGTTAAAAACTTGGTTGAAGAAACTAAGATTGATAAGAATGAAATTGTAGGCGTAGGAATCAGTAATCAAAGAGAAACCTCGCTTGTGTGGGATAAGGAAACTGGAGAGTCAATTGACAGTGCTATTGTATGGCAATGCTCGAGAGCTACGGAAATATGCGAGCGAGTAGAAAGACTAGGAAAAGCAGAGTTAATTCGTCAAAAAACTGGCATGAATTTATCACCATATTTTCCGGCATCAAAACTGGCATGGTTACTTGAAAATATCGAAAGAACAAAAAAGGGGACAGAAACTGATAAATTATGTTTTGGTACAATTGATAGTTGGTTGATTTATAAGTTAACAAATGGGTTGTCTTACAAAACGGATTATTCTAATGCTTCTAGAACTCAACTATTCAATATAATAGAATTGAAATGGGATGAGGAGATATGCGGAATATTTGGAATAAATCCCAAAAATCTAGCAGAAGTATGTGATTCTAATGCAAACTTTGGTGAAACAGATTTTGAAGGATTTCTTGATAAATGTATACCTATTCATAGTGTGATGGGTGATTCTCACGGCGCTCTTTTTGGACAAGGGTGTTTAGAGCGAGGGACGATTAAAACCACATATGGTACAGGTTCGTCAATTATGATGAATATTGGTGAAAATCCAGCTTTGAGTACTCATGGAGTAGTAACATCATTAGCGTGGGGAATGAGTGGAAAAATTAATTATGTATTAGAAGGAAATATTAACTACACAGGTGCAGTTATCACATGGCTAAAAGATAATTTGGAACTGATAATTTCACCAAAGGAAACTGAACAAGCTGCATTAGAAGCAAATCAAGACGACCAGGTATATTTGATACCTGCATTTACCGGACTTGGAGCACCTTATTGGGATAGTAAAGCGACTGCAGCAATTACAGGAATTACAAGAACGACTGGTAAAGTAGAGATAATAAGAGCTGGACTTGAATGCATTGCTTATCAAATTAGTGATGTAGTAAAAGCAATGAGTGAAGATGCAGGTATTACAGTTAAAGAGCTTCGTGTAGATGGTGGGCCGACGAAAAATAAATATTTGATGCAATTTCAAAGTGACATACTTAATATTACAGTGCAGGTTCCGGATACAGAAGAATTATCAGGAATCGGAGTTGCCTATGCAGCAGGCTTAGCTCTTGGTGTGTATGATAATACAATTTTTAACAGGATTAAGAAAAGTGAATTTAGATCTAAAATGGATGACAATTGTAGAAACAAAAAATATCAGGGATGGTTGGCAGCTGTAAAATCTGTTTTATTAAAAAATAATATAAATAAAATGTAGAAATGGATACAACATTTGGATGGCATAAATATGTTAAAGATGTTTATTCGTATATATAAATTTGGTACATCTGCTCTGGCAGAAGAGGTTATAGAAGATACGGATTTACTGTTGAAAGTATTATTTAAAGGTTTAAAAGCCTTTAATAGCATTTATGTGACAAATGTAAAAGAATATTTAGAAATAATAACAGGAGGAATTAACAATGAAGGAATTTAAAATTAAATTAGGTGTTGCAGCAACACGAAGATCAATATTTAGCAAAAATGACGCTATAAAATATAAAGATTTAACTTGCGAAAAGTTAAAAGAATTAGGAGTGGATTTTGTAAATATAGATGATATAAATGAAGAAGGTTTGTTGTTTGCAGAATCACATTTGGAAGCAGTAATAGAAAAATTCGAGAAAGAAAAGGTTGATGCTTTATTCTTTCCACATTGTAATTTTGGGACAGAGGATTTAGTTGCTAAAGTTGCTTCAAAGATGAAATTACCAGTATTATTGTGGGGACCTCGTGATGATGCTCCTTTAGAAAATGGAACAAGACTTAGAGACAGTCAATGTGGATTATTTGCAACTGGTAAAATATTAAGACGTTTCAAAGTACCATTTTCTTATATTCCAAATTCATCATTACAGGATGAAGCTTTTGAAAGAGGACTCCGAAATTTTATAGCTGCTGCTAATGTAGTTAAAGAAGTTGGTAGCTTGAGAATACTTCAAATTTCAACACGTCCATCATCATTCTGGACAATGATGTGTAATGAAGGTGAATTGTTAGAAAAGTTTGGAGTTCAAATTTACCCGATTTCAATGACAGAATTTGTAGCTAAAGTTAAAAAAGTTAAAGCTGAAGAGACTGAAAAGGTACAAGAAACTATTAAATACATGAAAGAAGTTTTGGATATTACTGTTTCGGATGAAATAGTTGAAAACGTTGCAGCATTAAAAGTTGCATATGCTGAATTAACAGGAGAATATGGGTGTAGTGCAGTTGCTATTCAATGCTGGACAGCCCTTCAGGATGAATTGAAGATTATGCCATGTATGGCTAATGCGTTGATGACTGATGAAGGAATTCCGGTTGCATGTGAAACTGATATTCATGGAGCAATAACTTCGGTTATAGCTCAAGCAGCAACTATGGGACAAGCAGCACCGTTTTTTGCAGATTGGACGGTAGTGCATCCAACTAATAAAAATGGAGAGCTTCTTCAACACTGTGGATGCTTCCCAATATCTTTAACTAAGAAAAATCAAAAGGCAAAAATTGCAACACCATTTGCTTTAGAAAGTGGATGTAGTGGAGCTTCTTATGCAGAAATAGAAGGCGGAGATATATCGTTATTAAGATTTGATGGAGATAATGGAGAGTACTCAATACTACTTGGACATGCTAAAGGCATTGAAGGGCCATATATTCAAGGAGCATATTTATGGGTTGAAGTAGAAAATCTATCAAGACTTGAAGATAAACTTGTGACTGGGCCATATGTACATCACTGTACTGGAGTTCATAAAGATATATTGCCAGTCATATATGAAGCATGTAAGTATATTCCTAATTTAAAACCGGATTTTTATGATGATGTTGAAGAAGAAGTAAAGGCTTGGATTCGCGGAGAATAAAAAGTGAGAATTATGAAAATATAGAGGGAAAAAACAAAAAAATATTTGCCTTATTTATAAATGATAAATTATGTATAATACTACTATATCGTAATTTATCATTTTTGTTATATATTTTATTTAAGAAGAAATACTTTTATTGATTGAGAATGTTAAAGAAAAAATATTTGAGGTGAAAAACATGTCACAAATTACAGTTGAAAAAAATAGTCGTATATTTAAAAAGGATGGGAAATACTTTTTTTATTTAGCAGATACTTGCTGGAGTGCATTTACTAATATAACTTTAGAAGAATGGGAATATTATTTGAATTTGAGAAAATATCAGGGGTTTAATGTAATTCAAATAAATATTCTTCCTCAATGGGATGCCAGTGGAACAGATCTAAATTTTTATCCATTACCATATAATGGCATGGAATCTAAAACATTTGAATTTACCGAATTTAATCAAGAGTATTTCAATCGTGCGAGGCATATGTGCAAAATAGCTAAAGAAAAAGGTTTTGAATTAGCTCTTGTTGTATTATGGTGTAATTATGTGCCTGGTACATGGGCAAGCAAAATATTTGGAAATAATATCATGCCTTATGATTTTGTAGATAAATATGTTGAAAAAGTACACGAAACTTTTTCGGATTTAGATCCAATCTATGTAATTAGTGGAGATACTGATCTTGATGGAGAAGATATTGAAAAGTATTATTTAAAAGTAGCAAATAAATTAAGAAAGTTAGCACCTGATTTATTGCAGACTTTGCATATAAAAGGGAGGCTGGATGTAATCCCTAAAAAATTTATTGATGTTATGGACTTTTACATGTATCAATCAGGACACAATGCTCAAAATCCAGCTATGCCGTATTTGCTTGCTGAGACTTTTTATAAAAAATATCCGGTTAAACCTATAATAAATTCAGAGCCATGTTATGAGCAAATGGGTTATAGTAGAAATATGTATGGAAGATTTTATCAATTTGATGTAAGAAGAGCTGCTTGGATGAGTCTGCTATCAGGAGCATGTGCAGGTGTTACATATGGAGCGCATGGAATCTATAGTTGGCATAAGATAGGAAAAACATTTGGTTTAAGGTTGGGAGAAGGATTTGATAGTCCTAATCCTTGGAATGATGCTGTTAAATACCCGGGGGCATGGGATTATGGATATATAAAATACTTATTAGATTTATATAGGATTCATGAATTGGTTCCAATGTATAAAATCAAAAATTCAAGTAGTGATATTAGGATGGCGTCTACTAAAAATGAAGAGAAAATATTAATTTATGTTCCCGTAAATACAAATGTTAAAATAGATAAAGATTTATCAAGATATGATATTAAAGTTATTGATTTAGTAAATAAAAATATTTGTATTCCTAATATGGAAGTTCAGGATGGAGAAACAACAGTTTATATGCATAACTTTGAACAAGATGTGTTGATTATTGCAATAAGTTAGAATTATAAGTGTACACATGCTGCAGTATGTGGTGATTGAATAAATATTTTAATAAATATTTAGCTGAGTGTGTTTTGTTTTTAGTAATAATAGGTTATACTATAGTTATGAAAATTTGAAAAAATATAATAGTAGTCAATGAATAGGTAGGAGAGTATAAATGAAAACTATAATGCAAGACATAGCTAAATTGGCAGGTGTATCTCCAGGAACAGTATCAAACGCGCTCAATGATAGAAAAGGTGTGGGAAAAGAAACTAAAACTAAAATTATTAAGATTGCAGAAGAATTAGGATATTTTCGTAATCATAAAAAGAATGAAGAAAAAGTAATGAGATTAATTCTCTTTAAGAAACATGGATATGTAGTTTCAGATACACAATTTTTCTCTGCATTACTTGAAGCATGCGAAAATGAATGCAGGCAAAATGGATATGAATTACTAATATCACAAGTGATACATGGAGAACATGATAAAGAGAATGTTTTCAAAATTATAAATCAAGGTAAGATAGATGGAATATTACTTTTGGCAACAGAAATGAATGAAGAAGATTTTTGTTACTTTGAAAATCTAGACATTCCAGTTGTTGTGTTAGATAGCTATTTTGCACTTAAAAGTTATGATTACGTGGTGATTAATAATACAAGTGGTTCTTATAGAGCTGCTAAGTATTTTATTGATAATGGACATGAGAGAATAGGGATGGTAGGAAGTTCTGTTAATATTAGCAACTTTGAGTATCGTTATAAAGGCTTTAGAAAAGCAATTGAGGAATCAGGACTAAAATTTAAGCAAGAGGACGAAATTTTAGTTGAGCCTACTTTAGAGGGGGCTTACAGAGATATGAAAAAATACTTAGAAGAGAATAAGGGAAAGGAACTCCCTACAGCTTTATTTGCTTTTAATGATATCATTGCGTTAGGCGCTATGAGAGCAATGCAGGAGCAAGATATAAACGTGCCTAAAGATATATCAATAATTGGGTTTGATGACATACCGTTTTCTTCATTGAGCAATCCTAATATGACAACCATAAAGGTTTATACGGAAGAAATGGGAAGCATAGCGGTAAGAAGACTTATAGACAAGATAAATGATGAAGATGAATCTATTACGCTAAAAATAGAAATTGATACCAAACTTATAGAAAGAAATAGTGTAGCTAAAATAGTTAAGTAAAATATCAATGTTTAATTAAAAAAAGTAGGAAGATGATTAAGAATATTATTATTAATCATCTTCTTACTTTTTTGTGTATGAAGCTAAAAATTTATAAAAATAAAACAAAAAATTTACTAAATATATATTGAAAAATTTATGAAAACGATATATAATTAAGACATACTCAATGAAGAATTATTAAAAAATTTAATTAAAATACTTATATAAAATTTAGAAAAATATATTTATAAGGGGAGTTGATAACGGATTTAAGCTGGTATTAAGTGTACTATAAGAGTCTCGCAAATATGGAAATTATAAATTTAAAATTATTAAGAAGTCAATACAAATAAATTTATTTTTTATAAATATACATTATTTATAAGTATTTTAATCAAAAATATAATAACTATTTATTTTGTTTGCAGAGCAATAAATATTTATTATATTTGTGGAAATTTATATCTATAATTAAAGATGAAGGAGAGGAAACTAATGGCTAAAAATTATGATCAATTAGCGAAAGACATAATTAAAAATATTGGTGGAAAAGAAAACGTTTTATCATTAGTACATTGTGCTACAAGGCTTAGATTTAAATTGAAGGATAAAGAAAAGGCTAATAAGTCAGCAATTCAAAGATTAGAAGGCGTTATTACAGTTGTAGAAAGTGCTGGACAATATCAAGTTGTAATTGGTAATTCAGTAGGAGCGGTTTATGAGACTATTGGAAGAGTTACAGGAGTTGTAATGAATTCTAGCAGTGAAGAAGGTTCAAAGGATAAGAGAGGATTTGTAAGTACTGCAATCGATATAATTTCATCAATATTCACACCTGTATTACCAGCTATGTGTGGTGCTGGTATTTTAAAAGGATTACTTATGCTTTTTACAACTATGGGATGGTTAGCAAATACAAGTGGTACTTATCAAATTTTATATGCAGCATGTGATAGTATCTTTTATTTTTTCCCAGTGGCTCTTGCTTTTACGGCAGCTAAGAAATTTAAGGCTAATCCCTTTATAGCAGTAGCTGTAGCTGGTGCACTTTTATATCCAGCTATTATAACAACTTTTACTAATAATCAAGCAATTGATTTTTTAGGAATTCCAGTTGTATTAGTTAGATATCAATCAACAGTAGTCCCAATTATTTTGGCTGTATTAGTTTTAGCGCAGTTAGAAAGGTTTTTTGGCAAGATACTTCCAGACGTTTGTAAAAACTTTTTGACGCCAACCTTTTGTCTAGCTATAATAGTCCCTTTAACATTTCTAGTAATAGGACCAGTAGGAGACACATTAGGTAAATGGTTAGCAGGAGGATATTCTTTCCTTTATAATATAAATCCAATGATAGGTGGTGCAATAGTTGCAACAGTTTGGCCAGTGATTATAATATTTGGACTTCATTGGGGATTTGTACCGATTGTAACAAACAATCTTGCAGTTTATGGACGTGATACTTTATTTACAATAACAGGACCAAATAATTTTGCTCAAGCTGGTGCAGCACTTGGTGTATTTTTAAAAACAAAGAATACAAAATTGAAAGCTATTGCTGGATCAGCAGCAGCAACAGGACTTTTTGGAATAACTGAACCAGCAATATATGGTGTGACCTTAAAGTATAAGAAACCATTTATAATTGCTTGTATATCATCTGGAATAGCAGGAGGAATTGTAGGTTATGTGGGAGCAGGAGCTAGTGCTCTTGTAGGAGCAAGTATTTTGACATTACCAGCATTTATAGGCCAAGGTTTTGTAGGATTTCTAATTGCTTGTGTAATAGCTTATTTTGGATCTGCAATTGGAACATATTTATTTGGATTTAATGATAAAATGCTTGGGGAGGAAGAATCATTAGAAACTACAGAAGCACACTTAAAGGAAATAGAATTAGTAAGTCCAGCGAATGGAACAGTAATGCTTTTAGCCGATGTCTCGGATAAAGCTTTTGCAAGTGAACAATTAGGTAAGGGTATTGCAATTGTTCCAAGTGAAGGAAAAGTATATTCACCAGTAGACGGTACAATTGAAGCAGCTTTTCCTACAGGACACGCTTTTGGATTAAAATCAAATTCAGGTGTAGAAGTATTAATCCATATTGGTTTTAATACAGTAGAATTAAATGGTAAATATTTTGATGTTAAAGTTCAAAGTGGTCAGATTGTTAAAAAAGGTGATTTACTTGTAGAATTTGATATTGATAAAATTAAAGCAACTGGATATGATATTACAACACCTGTCTTAGTAACAAATTACAGTGAATTTAGTGGTATAATTCAAACTAATGATACAACTAAAAAAATTGGTGAAAATATCATTTCTATAATAAAATAATCAAACCTAGCTTTGCTCAAGGTTTTAACTTATACCAATTCTATAAGAAGATATAAATTTATAAAATATAGAAGCTATCTATTAAATTGATAAGCTTCTATTATTTATTTCGGTTAAAATTTTACTATAATCTAAGAAAAATTTTATGATTGAAAAATCAATTAATAACTATTTGGAGTTATATATCATTATGGAAAATAGCTAAAAGGTCGACTTGATTTTAAAATATAAAAATAGTCACATGTGGTTAGTCAAAAGTATGAGGTTAAATATTATATATTGCAATTAGAAATGCAAAGTGTACAATTGCAACATATATAGTTAAGTATGGATAAGCATTTTATATATAGGTTGAATTAATAGTTTGGATATTTATAGAATAATTATCTACTTAAGTTAAACTTTTGCGTGTGCCTATACTAGAAATTATATACATTTTTGTGAAGCATGCACTTTAAATTGAGCTGCTAAAAGTTCTTAAGCAGAGAATCCAAATCTATGATTTGGCGTGAATCGCTTAGTGAACGAACGTGAGTCGAGTTTATTCTGAAGCTTGTTCCATTTGATGCTTGTCAAGAACTTGTTTTTGGGAGTATGCAGAAATGGGGGATGTTCACATTTAGAACTTTCAGCGAAAATTTTACAAGTCCTGCGAAATAAAGATGTACGTGATTTCGGTAAGTTACCACATAAATTCAAGGCTAAAGATGTTTATCTATAAAAAATACAAATTTATGTCTTTACAAACACTGAAAATAAAATATATACTAAATTAATGCGGTATTTTTATAATTATCTCCTAAATTACGTTGCTCGCGTGTCTCAGCGTAAAGGGTGAATGCCATGACAAGAGGCTTATAATATCTTGTATACGAGATATTTAGGAAAGGAAAATATAGTGACTTTAATAATATGCATGAAATAAGGCACATGAAAATAGGTTGGCAGATGGGCTTGTTATTTTTTGATTGTGCCTAAACTAATATTTAAATTAGTTACTCTCTTGATTGTGCTTAAGGTTAAAGGATCATTATACAATGTAGTAATATGGATGTGAATTTAAAAGAAGAAAAAGAAGTATTATTTAAAAAGAGGAATTTAATACAAGAAGAACTAAAAGAGAAAAAAACAAAGTTTCAAGCAGTGGAAGAAAAACTTAACAGACTCAATAAAGAAATAAAGACATTTAGTGAAGAGAAAGTAGCTAATGAACTAATTTTTAAGCACTTAGGTGAGGATATAGAAAAGTATGAAGAATCATTAAATGAACCTTATTTTGGAAGAGTTGATTTTAGGGAACATCGTGGATTTACAGAAAGTATTTACATTGGAAAGAAAGGGATAAACAGTAGTAAGGATGGCGAAGAGGTAGTTGTAGATTGGAGAGCACCAGTTGCAGATTTGTATTATAGCGGAACTGGTGGAGAAGCATATTATACTGCTCCAAAAGGAATTATTGAAGGAATACTTGAACTAAAGAGAAAATTTTTATATAAGGATAATGATATAGAGCAGCTATTTGATGAAGGTCTAAATGAAATCATCATAAACGGCGGGGAAGGCCAAAACTTAGTTGATGAATTTTTAAGGATTAACCTTGAAGAGAACAGAGGAAAAAAACTCAAGGAAGTTGTTGCTACAATTCAAAAAGAACAAAATGAAATAATAAGATGGCCTAAGAACCTTCCTATAATAGTTCAAGGTTCAGCAGGATCAGGAAAAACTACAATAGCATTACATAGATTGGCATACCTTATTTATAGATATAAAGAAAATATGAGCGGGAGTGAGATTTTAGTTTTAGCTCCTAATAAATTATTTCTAAACTACATCTCAGATATCCTGCCTAGCCTTGGAGCTGATGAGGTTAATCAAAGTACTTTTGAAGAACTCATTTTATCAAAGCTTAAATTAAAAGAAAAGATATTAAACAAAGATGAAAAGATAATGAAAATCATCGAGGAAAAGGATGAGCATAAGAAAAAGCTCATAGTAAATTCAAGTAAGGTTAAAGGAACCTTGGTGTTTAAAACCATGCTAGACAGATATATTTCATTGATTGAAAAGAATACTTTGAATATAGATGACATTAAAGTTAGAGATGAAATATTATTTGATAAAAAAGAGATAAAAAGATTATACTCTATGGATCTTAAAGCTTACCCAATAAATAAGAGAAAAAGTGAAATAAAGAAATATTTAAATTTAAAGATAAAGGGAAGAATTGAAACCCTGTTAATAGAGATAGATAACAAGTGGGAAAGGAAAATACGAGAAATTAGAAACGGGGAGAGAGATTCAGAAGAAAGAAGAAAAAAACTCATAAGTTTATATGAAGAACGGGATAAAATAAAAGAAAATATAAAAAATAACAGTAAAAAGGAATTTAATAATTATTTTAAAGAATGGAAAGATGTGAATTCAAGGGAGATATATTATAGCTTTTACAATGGTGATTTGTTTGAAGAAGCCACAGGTAATAAAATACCTAAAGTTTTAGCAGATTATATGAAAGAAGAATTCAATAACAACCGTGAGAAGAATATAATTGATGAGGATGATTTGGCAGCACTTGGTTATCTTAGAATTTTGCTTGAAGGAATAGATGAAAAAGAAAAATTTGAATATATCGTAGTCGATGAAGCTCAAGACTATAGTCCATTTCAAGTTTATTTAGTAAATAGTTTTGCTAAGGGGAACGCTTTAACCTTAGTTGGAGATTTAGCTCAGGGGATTTATTATTATAAAGGCTTAAAAACGTGGGAAGATATAACAGAAAGTGTTTTTGATGGGAATGCTACATATGTTCAGCTTACCCAAAGTTATAGATCAACTGTTGAAATAATAGATTTTGCTCAAAAAACATTAAATGCGCAAAATTTAGGACTTAAAGATGCAAAGCCGGTTTTAAGGCATGGAGCTAGACCAGAAATAGTGAAGGTTTCAAATGATGAAGAAGCTCTTTCTGCTATAGAAAATATAATAGAAAATGCAGTAGAACAAGGAAAACGCACTATAGCAGTAATAACAAAGGATGGAGTGGAAGCAGCTAAAATATATAAGATTCTAAAGAAGAGTAAGTATACCTTTGAATTAGTGGAAGGAAAAGAAAAAGAATTAAAGGAAGAGCTAATAGTAATTCCGTCATATTTGACTAAAGGTTTAGAATTTGACTGTACAATAATATTAAATCCAAGCAAAGAAAATTATAAAGAGAATACTTTAGATGAAAGATTACTGTATGTTTCATTAACCAGAGCGCTACATTTAGAGTATATAATTGAGAAGGATGAGATAAGTAAGTTAATAATATAGATAAATAGTGAAAGCAATATCAGTTCTTTTTAGCAGATATTGCTTTTCACATATTCAGTTTATTTGTGCAATTTTCTAATATTGAGATTTTAAAAGCCTAATAAATAGAAGGATGTAAATGTTTAAAAAATATTGACACATATTCTTCTGAATGATATCATAAGCATAAAAGATAAAATGTGTTGTAAAAGGTTGTTACAGGGTATGCTGGCAAAACTTATACTTAATTTTAATAAGTATTAGTTTTGCCTTTTTATTTTGTAAATACTTTTTAAAACACAATTTAAAGTCAAGGAAAAATACTAAATTGTATAAAGAAAGAGGGGAAGATATTAATGAAATTTATGAAAAAAACAAGTCTTTTATTAGCTATCGTTTTATCTGTTACATCTATGTCAACTTTTTCTAATGGAATTTTAGCTAAAGCTGATGAAAACGTTAATGTGATTAATTCTGTAGTGGATTCTGATGGGGGATTAAATTACACTCAGGGAACATTGCAGAATACCAAATATGGTGAAGTTAAAGGGCATGAAGAAAATGAAGGAAAAACCCTGATATGGAGCGGAATTCCATATGCAAAAGCTCCAATTGGAGAATTGAGATGGAAGGCTCCAGTAAATACTGAAAAGTGGACTGGAACTTTTGATGCAACAAAGGCTGGTAATATAGGAATCCAACTTTCAAGTGGAAAAGTTATTGGTAGTGAGGATTGCTTGAATCTAGATATTTACAGACCAAATACAAATGAAAAAAAACTGCCAGTTATTTTTTATGTACATGGAGGGAATAATCAAACAGGTTCAAGTGGAGGAGAGACTAACTTTGAAAAATTATCTGTAAATGCTAACTGTGTAGTTGTAGCTGTTAATTATAGATTAGGTGCACTTGGATTTAATAGTTTACCAGCACTTAAAACAGGAGATAAGAATGAGGATTCTGGAAACTATGCGTTATTAGACATGAGTAAATCCTTAGATTGGATAAATGAGAATATTACAGCTTTTGGAGGAAATCCCAAGAACATAACAGCTTCAGGGTTTTCAGCCGGTGGAAGAGATGTGATGGCGATGCTTATTTCACCAATTTTTAAAGGAAAATTCCAAAAGGCAATTTCCTTCAGCGGAGGAATGACAACTGCAGATCCAGAAGACAGTGCTAAAGTAATTGCAAAAGCTATTGCTCCACTTGTAGTTAAAGATAATATTAAGGCTACAGAGGATGAAGCATATAACTGGCTGCTAACTGATGGGAAGGATGTAAAAGATTATTTATATGGGCTTTCAGCAGATAGATTAGCAAGCCTCATGGGAAATGCAGGTATAAGAATGAGTGCTTTTCCACATCTATATACTGATGGAACAGTTATACCAAAAGAAGGTTTTAATACAAAGGAATATAATAGTGTTCCACTTATAATGTCAACAGGATCTACAGAATTTTCTCTATTTGCAAGGTATGATAATAAATTTGCGGCAGTAGATGATAATACTCTTTTAACTAATTCAGAATTAAATAAAGAATTAAGATTCTCAATAAATTACGGAAGTAAGTTATATGAATTATTCAATTCAGAAGAATCAGCAGAAAGAATGAATGCAAATTATAAGGCAAGAATTTATGATTGCGATTTTGAATTTGGAAATAACAAAGACGTAGTTGGAGAGAAAATGGCACAGCTGGCAGGAGCATTTCATGGTTTATGGATACCTTTTGTGACAGGTGAAACAACTGGCTTTAGTGCATTATATAAAGATTCCTTTAATAATGCAGGAGCGCAGGATTTAGGAGTGAAATTTACTAAATACATAACTCAGTTTATTTGGTATGGCAATCCAAATAGTCCAGAGTTAGTAGCATGGAAACCTTGGAATAGCACTAGTGGAGCTCCTACTCAATTGGTTCTTGATGCAGATAAAGATAAAGCAAATATTAAAATGTCAAATGAAAGAATTAATTATAATGATGTTATAAAAGAAATGGAAGCTGATACTACAGTATCAAAAGAAACTAAAGATGATTTGATAAAGAACGTCTTAAATGGCCGCTGGTTCAGTGGAAAGCTTGATGAACACTTTAATAATCAAAGTCTCTGGATAAAATAATAAAATATGAGTATTGTGCATGTTCTTACTAAAATGAAGAGCATGCATATTTTTTTATTTATGAAACATAGCTACAGTTATAGTTAACGGTTATAAACTGCTATGTGCTTTTGGAAATAATTAACTTTTTGATATATGAGAAGATTTGAATTTTCTTATGCTGTTTAAAAAATATATATAAATAAGGTCAAATACAGAGCAGAAAATTCCAATGATGAGAGCTAATCTATTTCCGTATATTATACCGAATAAAATTGTAGGAGCTAGAGTTCCAATCCATTTATTAATAGCAATAACTAAATTTTGGCCTTTTAAATCATTTCGATGAACTAGCATATTGATGAATAGTATAGACATAATAAGATTTTGAAGAAAAGCTGAGTAGACTTGCTCATAAACTCCAAATTCTATGATAAAGAAATACTGAAGGACAAAGGACATAAGAAATATAATTAGAGTCCAAGGTATAAAATATTCTCTGTTACAGTAAGGTGGAAAATATCTAGTCCCGTAGAGCAGGTAAGTAAAAATAATAAAAATATCTAAAAACAGCCATATGAAAATAATACATGTTTGAATGCTTGCATAATTATGATTTATTAAATTAAAATAGGAATATATAACTTCCCAGGAAAAGTTAAGAGCTAACGCAATAAATGGCATTCCATAAGTTTTTTCTTTGAAACCGGAAATAATCATTTTAATATAAACAATTGTCCAGCAAAAGCCACTTAATAATAATAAAAAAGTTACCATAAAAATTTTACCCCCCATAATTTCTATATATGTAAGCTAATTAAATGAATTCATAAATATTAACTCTAAATTTATCTATATATGTGGTTATATATTAATACATTTACAATTCATATTATTATAGAATATTCAGTTATACCAGAAACTAGAATTGTTAGGGTAATAATTAGTAAAGTAAATTTTATATGAAGCTAAAAAAAGAGGTGCAAAATTGTTATTAAGCAATTTTACGCCTCTTTTTAAAAGGATTATATATAAATAGATAATTATTTTATAAAAGTAGTTTCGATAGTTTGCTTTAATTCTTTTTCTGTAGTTAATGGTTCAGTTGGATAACCTATTGCTATTCCAGCAGCAAGTACAAAACCTTCAGGTAAGTTTAATTCTTTTAGTAATTCTTCATTTTTAGAAATTGCATATGTGAAACCTAATAAGTATACACTTCCTAAGCCCATATCAGTAGCAGCAAGAGACATATTCTCAATTATGCAAGATGCATTAGCTAATTCAACTGCAGGTGCCTTTTCATTTGGTTGTCCAGAAACAACTATAAGTGTAGGTGCAGCATAAAGTGGATTCATTTTAGGATTATTAAATGCTTCTCTAGTAACATTTGTGATTTTATCTAATAAATCAGAATTTTGAATTACTGTTAGATGGAGTGATTTATAAGCACCCATTCCTACTGGTGCAGCATAACCAGCCTTTAAAATAATATCTAAGGCTTCCTCACTGATTTGCTCTGATTTATAACTTCTAGTAGATTTACGTATTGCAATAGCTTTCATTAATTCCATATTAAGAAATCTCCTTTATTCTATAATTTATTCAAGTTAGGCATAAATAAAAAATAATAAATTTGATATGCAATATATATCTTTAGTTAGATAAGCAGCACTATTTTTGCAACTTAGCTGCTTGTCTAACTAAATAAAATAGAGATTAGAATTATGGCGCATACAAATGTATTATTTTGAATATGCTAAATAAACTTGGTATAATTATTATATCTACATAAAATTATATGGACAAGTACGCAGAATTTTATTATCAGGTATGATTTTTAATACCATGGAGGAGTTATAGATATGGCAAGTAATCAAGAACTGAAAAAATATTTAAAAGAACTTAGAGAAAGCAATGATACTAAGAAATGTGATGAGAATATACAATGTCCTGTAAAATACACCTTGGAAGTTATTGGAGGAAAGTGGAAACTTCGTATATTGATGCAATTATTAAAAAAAGATGTGGTACGTTTTAATGAACTAAAAAGGCTGATTGAAGGAATAACAAATACAATGTTGTCAAATTCTCTTCATGAACTGGAACAAGATGAATTGATTATTAGAAAACAATATAATGAAATGCCCTTAAGAGTTGAATATGAGCTTACTGATAAAGGGAAGAGTTTGCTGCCGTTACTTTATGAGTTATCCAGCTGGGGGAAAAGCCAAATGAACTGTAATTTAGAAGCTTAAAAAAGTCATGCGCATAAGAATAATATCTTATGCGTATGGCTTTTTTTGTGTATAGAAGTATAAATATTCTATTTTGTATCATATTACTAATAGAGTTTTATTTTAAAGGTATATCAGTCGGGGTTATGAAGATGTAGATTAAATAAACCAACAACTTAATTTATTACTTTTAATTTTGGCTTACATCACCTACAGTCATAAGTCTTATTTGTATGTCGAATATCTAGAACTTTGAGGATACATATATAATAATGGAGGAAAATCTAATGAAGATGAAAAGGAGTATAGTAAATCCATATAAGGTTTTACTCACTATAATTGCAATTTTAACAATTGCAGGAGTGCTATTTATTAAACCAGAAGTAGGTGTTGCAGATCAAGGAGATTTCGATAGGATAATGGGAATCTCTGGTCTAACCTTGCTAGATTCAGATAAGAATAACGCTGATTTTATTAGATTCTATGATTATATAGTGCCAGAGTATAAGATAAATGAAATAGATAAAATTTCTGATACCGTAAGAGGTAGCAGCTTAAGTTATTTGATTGTTTTTATAAATGCAATTTGTAAGAACTTTGGACAGAATATATTTAAGACTCAGTATTTGGCTATTATATATAGTGTCATGTATGTTATTGCGTTTGCTATTATATTAAAATCTATAAATATAAATGATGATATTAGATTGATAATAATTCCTATATTAATTATATTGATTTTTTTTGATGGCAACTATCTGATTTGGTTTAATAGTCTGTATGGGGAACCAATGATGATAGTCACATTTGCACTGTTCATTGCATCAGTTTTAAATTATATACATTATAAATATGTGATTAAGAAAAATGGAAGTATGCTGCTAAGAATAATTCCTATACTAGCTGCAGCATATTTATTTATAGGATCAAAGCTGCAGGTAAGTGTCTCTTTGCCTTTTATAGTAATTATTATAATGAAGATAATATGGGAAAATAGAGATTGTTTAAATAGAATAAGTATAGCAGCTTTATGTGTATGTGTTTATGCTATGATTCTTTATCCAGCTGGGATTTCTAGAAATAGTAACAATCTAAGTAAGGATACAGAGTATAATTCTGTTTTCTATGGAATATTAAATGGCTCTAAAACACCAAAGCAGGATTTAGCAGAATTAGGGCTTGATTCAGATTTGTATGTGGAAGCAGGAAAGCATTCTTACTTAGATACAGATGAATATTCAAAATATGTGCCAGGAATAGAAATAACAGATGAAGAGTTTTATAGTAAGATAAGTAATTTAAAACTTGCTAAGTTTTATTTAAATCATCCTGTAAGATTATTAAAGGGGATGGAATACACGGCTGGAAAAGCTTTTGATACCAGCACCTCACTAGGAAAATGCTCCCAAAGCTATAGCAAAACTCCGGTAATTGAATTTAATAGATTTACATTTTGGTCATACTTTAGAGAGCATGTAATATTTAAGAATTTATATTTTATTGGTGCAGTTTATTTCATAATAATATTAGTTTCAGTTCGTAAATACATTAATAATAAATCTAATTTAGAATTAAGAAGTAAGATATTTTTACTTTGGATTGTTATGTTAATTGGAGCAGTTCAGTTTCCTATGCCTTTTGTTGGAAATGGAAGAGCAGATACTGCAAAACAATTATTCTTATTTAATTTCATTTTTGATGGATTGTTTTTGGTCATCTTCGGTTATATTTCTTCAAAAATAATTAAATATTTCAAAAGGTAAGTAGGATACTGGATAAATTATTTTATAGTAATTTATATATGAAATATGCAATGATAAAGATATCAAGGTGAAAAAATGTTCGAAGTAAAATATCGTTAGTTACAAATATGTAGTGCTTAGACACTTGGTATGTATATAACTAGATATTTATTATACAAATAAAAGATATTTAAAGTAGTTTAGGATAATGAAGGGTGAACCATATCATAAGTGAGTGATAAATTTACTGAAATTGGATACTGAAAGAAGCTGAGATAAGAGATGGCTAGTTTTCGCTATAAGACCCACGAAATCAAAATATTAGATTTTCGTGGGTTATTTTAATTTTTGGAGTTAATTACATATTATATAATGCAATAAAAAAGGATAACTGCTAAAATGGCTTGAATACTAGAAAATAAAATGTAATATATTGTAACTATTGACAATGATGTTTAACAGTGATATAGTTACCACTATAGTAGTAACTATAATGTATTTAATTAAATATATAGAAATTTTATATTTGAAAGGAGATTGGAATAATAATGGTAGAAAACTCATTAATGAGTAAATTACAGAATTTTGGACTAAATCAATATGAAGCTAAAGCTTATGTTTCATTATTAAGCATAGGTACATCAAATGCTTATAGTATAAGTAAAGTATCTGGAATACCACGTTCACGAATTTATGATATCCTTGAATCCCTTGCTAATCGTGGAGTTGTAATGTTTGAAGAGACAAGTGATAATGTTAAAAATTATACTGGTTTACCTGCAGATGTATTTCTAGAACGTATACGTGAGGAATGGAGTAGTAATTATGATGATGTGAGGAAGGAACTTAGACAAATTGAAGCCAAAGAAAAAAAAGATGAAATTTATGTCTCAACAGTAAAAGGTGAAAAAAATATATTGACTTTTTGTAGAAATTTAATAACTGATGCAAAGGAACAAGTAGTTATTTCAATATGGGATGCTATGTATTTAGAATTGTTGCCTGATTTGCAAAAATGCATTGAACGAGGATGTAAAGTTTCTGGAATAACTTTTGGAGTAGAAAATCCAATAAGTGTTTTGGATAAGCATAGAATGAATAAAATTCATAATAGTGTTGAAAAAAAGCCATGGTTTATCCTTTCCAGTGATAGTAAGAAATTATTATATGGTCATTCTTTAGAAGTTAATGGAAATGCTTTTTACACTGAAGATTCTACTCATATTTATTTACTTGAAGATTATATTTTTCATGATATTGTGATTAATAGATTGATAAAAAAAGAGGATAATGAAAATATAGCTGTAAAAATGATATCGGAAATTTTAAATGAAATAAAAAGTGATTCTCAGAAATAAATTATTATGGAAGGATGTATTTAAGCCTATGAAAAATGAAATTAAGTCTATTTTAGTTGGAATAGCTGGCGGAATAGGTGCTGGATTGATTGGCATTGGAGGAGGTATTATAATGGTGCCTTGTATGGTATCATTACTCGGAGTACCACAACATAAAGCTCATGCTACTTCATTAGTAGCTATTACACCTTTAGCATTCATCAGTGCTATAGTTTATAACAATTATGGAAATTTAAATATATATTTAGCTTGCTTATTGTCTGTTGGAGGAGTGATAGGTGCATATATAGGTGCAAGTTTAATGCCACATGTTAATAAAATTGCATTAAGACGCTTGCTTGCAATACTATGTATAGCTATGGCAATAAAGATGGGAGGTGGTTTTTAGTGACTATTATAATATTAACAATATTAGCAGGAGTGATTACAGGAATACTTAGTGGTATGTTAGGTATTGGTGGTGGAGCAATTATGGTTGTTATCATGATATCATTATTAGGTGTTACTCAACATATAGCTCAAGCAGCGGCATTAGCTGCTATTATTCCAACAGCTTTTGTAGGTGCAGCAAAGCATCATAAAAATGGTTTGATAAATTATAAAGTTGGAATATATTTAGCTATTGGAGGCGTTATTGGGAGCCTTATTGGAGCAAATTGTGCAAATATACTTAGTGAAGATATATTGTGCAAAGTTTTTAGTGCTTTTTTTGCAATCATAGGAATCCAATTATTAATAACTTCATTTAAAACAGTAGAAAAAAATAAAATTTAGACTTATAAAAATTAAATTTTACAAATGAATAAGAGATTTATGTTAATGATGAATGGATTATATCATACATGAGTAATAAATTCACTAAAATTGGATGCTTAGTTAAGGAAAAAGCTTGCGGTATTCAATCTAGTATGGTGAGCTTTATTTTATTTAAATATAGTAATTCAAATAAATATTTAAAAGATTGACAAAAGCAACTAAGAATATTGTGATTTCCATATAAGTGGAAGGAAGTTGTTTTGTTATGAATAAAAATCTTAAACGAAGTATTAGTATTATTAGAAGTTTCAATCGCTATTATACCAATGTATTAGGTTTATTAGATCAGCATATTTTAGAAAGTGACTTATCATTATCAGAAGTACGTGTCCTGCATGAAATTGAAAAAACTAAGCAATGCACATCTAAAATGCTGGCAGATATTTTGTGTATGGATGCGGGATATTTAAGCCGAATACTGAAAAACTATAAGAGTGTTTATCTAGATACAACAAGTGATTTAGATAAAGCAATTAGCATGTAGACAAGAGCTGGATTTGTAAAGAAATTAGAGAAAGCAAATAATTCATGGCGAGAAGATTTGACTGAATTTGAGTTTGAAATGAAGCTGTAGTAAAAGAGTAAAATTCCAATTTAAGGCTGAGCGGTATTAATAGTAAACTTGAAAGGAACTTATAATATGGAAACAGAAGTAAAACTTGCTTATGAAAATAATAAAGAAATTAAAGAATTATTTTTGGAATATACAGAAATGTTGGTTAAAAATGACCATAATTTTGCAAAGCATTTGGAATTGCAAAATTATGATTCTGAACTTGAACATTTGGCAGATAAATATGGATTACCAAATGGTAGATTGTATATAGATGAAAACTATTCTGAAAACAGAGAACTAAAAGATATGGGAGGTTATATAGCACTATTGGAATCAAAAGAAGATGTTGCAGAAATAAAAGCTAATACTATAAAAGGACTACTTCCAGAGTATACAGATATTATAAAGGGTGATAATGGTATTGATTACTATTCATCACTTTTTCTATTATCTGATGATTATTCTATTGTAGTGTTTTCGGCTAAAGAGCTTCACGAAATTCAAATAGAAAAGGAGTTGTAATTGAAATGGCAAAGCAAACTGAAACTGAAATAATAAAAGAAACAAGTTATTGCAAAATATATAGTCAAGTAAGGATCGAAGATTATTATTATTATGGTTGTATAGAGAGAATTGAGGTAAAATCGAAACAGCGTGAGAAGATAATAGTTACATTACAAGAAGCCTTGATGTAACTGAGATACAGTTGTTAGAACTATTAAAGAAAGCCTTTGAAAACAAAGTATTTTCGAATGAATTTATTGACATGCTAAAACAAGAATTAAATAATAAAAAATCCTAATTGCTAAATTAATGGTGATTAAGATTTTATTATAGATTTGGGTGAAATCTATAAAGTTATTTTACTATAAAAAAATCCTTAATATGTAATGAAAAATTGAGATTAATAAATAATATTTTGTAAAAGCCACGTAGGAAAAAAGTAACGAGGTGGAATGCCCAACTTGTAAGTGTAGTAATATCAATAATTACCCCGTAAACTCCGAATCCCCCGGTAAAAATAATAGTTTCTATAAAGGCTTTTTGTAAATCTAAAATAAAAAATAAGAGTAGCACGAAAATTTGGCGGGAAAGCAGGGAGTACGGTGGAATAGACTAACTATAAGGATTTCAGAGTGGGAAATGTAAATTTGCAAATAGGGGTAATGGGGAAGCAAGAAAAGAGGAAATGTAGAGGTGAAAATGCTCAAACAGGAAAAGTGATTGGTAAGAGGATTGGTAAATATTAGATTAGATACAGTGAACCATATCATAAATAAATGATAACTTAACAATGTGTCTAATTAATAGAAGAGAACCAAGTCAAAATGAATGAGGTTCTCCTTCTTCTTTTTTTAAGAACAATATTGGTGGTAAATATCCTGATGCTAATGGTGATATTAGGAAAATTAAGATTTACATTGGTATATATTGATATGTTTTTATGCTTAGATTTAAGATATATTTTTTATTACATTCTTATTATTTTCATATTAATTGTCTGGTAGCATATTTTCTTTAATAACATTTGATAATATTTTAATAACTCCCTTATTTCAGAAGCTTCAATTGTATCACTTCTTTTTGAAAATTTAATATTCATGTTAAACATCATTCCTTTCGTTGAGTTCATGGTACAAAAAATTATCAATGAATTAGAAGTTTAAAATCGGGAACTGATAATGCACAATATACTAGGAGAAATGCCATAACAATATTGAATAACTTTCTATGACGGCTAAGAATTTTTTGAAATAATGAACCAAAAAGAGTCCAGCAGGACATCGATAGAAATCCTACGAATGCAAGGAATATAGCAAATAAGTATAATATTATGCTTGATTTATAGTAGGGTATTATAAAAATTGAAGTCACTGTTATACCATAAAGTATTGTTTTTGGATTCATGAATTGCATAAGCATTCCAGATTTAAATGTGTTAATGCTGTAATCATTAATTGCATTTGGGTTAGAATTACTTTTGAGTATCTTGATAGCTAAATATATTATGTATGCCGAACTAAATACCTCCATAGACAACTTTATATTTGGAAGAAGTTTAAATAAAAATAAGTTGAGATAACCACACAATAACATGATCACAGCCATACCAACTGTAGCGCCTAGAACAAATTTCAATGTTTTTTTATATCCAAAGTTAGTACCATTTGTCATAGACATAATATTATTTGGACCAGGGGTAAAAGTTGAAACAAGAACATAAGATAAAAGTGCAGATAAATTGAACATAGCTGACCTCCTTAATAATTAAATTTGAAAAGATAGTAGTAATATGATATCATGCTACTAATAATTAGTGAAATCAATAGTTTAAATTGTAACAATCAAAATAAATGATTGATTTGGAGGTATATACAAATGGAATTTCGTCAATTAAATGCATTTATTACCGTAGCTAAGCTGAGTAATTTTACAAAAGCAGCATTTGAACTAGGATATTCACAATCTGCTATCACTGCTCAGATACAACAGTTGGAAAAAGAATTAGGTGTTAATTTATTTGAAAGATTAGGGAAAAATATATCTTTGACTTCAGAAGGGGAACAGCTTCTTGTTTATGCTAAGCAAATAATTAAGCTTTGTGATGAAGCAAAAAGCAATTTAAGTACATCAGATGTAAAGGGAACTTTGACAATAGGGGCTAATGAATCACTTTGTGCTGTAAGGCTTCCTCCGCTATTAAAAGAATTTCATGACCGTTATCCAGAAATTGAAATTCTTTTAAAAATGGAAGGGAATAATAAATGTAAAACGTTGATAAGAGAAAATCAGATCGATGTTGCCTTTATTATTGGTCAGAAAATAAATACTTCTGAGTTAATCACAGAATTGGAATTTCCTGAACCGTTAGTTTTATTAGCAGCCCCAGGACATCCACTTACTTTCAAGAAACATGTTTATCCTGAAGATATTGCTGACTGTAACATAATTGTTGCAGAAAAAGGCTGCGGTTACCGAAATCTTTTTGAACAAAGTCTCAATGATGCTGAGGTAACTCCGAAATCAATAATGGAAATGGGCAGTATACAATCAATCAAACAATTGACAATGAGCGGACTTGGAATAACGCTGCTTCCCAAGATTGCTGCTCAGGAGGAGTTGAAACGAAATGAATTGATAGAACTTCATTTGTGGGAAGATTCCTTTTATTTGACTACGCAAATGGTATATCACAGGGATAAGTGGGTTTCAAGGGCATTAAGAGCTTTTATAAACTTGAGTAAAGAAATGATGAATAGTTAATTATAACAAAATTTTTTAAATCTTTTATTAGTATGTTAGAATTTTTGCTAGGATCTAACATATTGCTGACTCCTATCATTGATTGTTTGTCCTTTTGATGATAGAGTAACAAACTTGTTAGAGATTTTCTATTTGTAAATAATGCTAGTGAATTTAACTAGCACAACGAGTTACATTTATATAAAAGTAAATATAAAATTTATGAATTTGGGCATTTCATAGCAGTTGGTAAACATTATGCGAATTTCACGCCTTAAAAGCTATAAGATGCCAATGCCATATAGCTTTTATAACTATCACCTCATATAATTCCATCTACTTTGTATATAACATTCATATACAAAGTAGAATAAAAGGCTCTTATTTTTATTGTATCAAAGCTATAACTGATTGAGCTTGCTTTCAGGCTCTTCACCATTCTCTACACGCTTTATATTATTCACGAAGAAATCATATCTTTTTTTATGGAATTTGAGACCATCAGGCAAGCCTGCTGTATGAGGAGTAAGTATAACATTTCTTAGTTTTCGGAGTTCACTTTCAATTGGAAGAGGTTCAGATTCAAACACATCAAGGCATGCTCCTGAAATGTCCCTATTTTTTAATGCATCTATCAAGTCTCTTTCATTGACAATTCCGCCGCGGGCTGTATTGACAAAAAGTGCAGTATTCTTCATTTTCTTGAATACATCTTTGTTTATTAGCTGTTTGGTTTGCTGATTCAAGGATACATGTACACTTACTATGTCTGATGCGCTTACAAGAGTATCGAAATCCGTCATTTTCACAAAACTGTCAGACTGTACAACGGGATTTCTAGCATAAGCCAGAACATTCATATCAAAAACCCTGCAAAACTCAGCTACTTTTTTACCTACGGCGCCAAAGCCTATAATCCCGATGGTTTTGCCTTTTAATTCACTCCCTGTATACTGCAATTCATTTTCATCTATCTTATTCTTCATGAAAGAATCAAGAAACGGTATGTTTTTATAATAAGACAATATCAGCGCCATTACGTGCTCGGCAACAGCCTGTGCATTAACTCCTGCAGCATTTGCCGCCCAAATGCCGTACTGCGTACAAGCATCTATATCTACATTGTCAAATCCTGCACCCGTCTGTACCAACTTTAATTTTTTTGCTATAGAAAGCAGACTGCTGTCTACTTTAACGT
This sequence comes from Clostridium sp. BL-8, assembly GCF_002006495.1. Lineage (NCBI taxonomy): Bacteria > Bacillati > Bacillota > Clostridia > Eubacteriales > Clostridiaceae > Clostridium > Clostridium sp. BL-8. The sequence continues at coordinate 21,649 of NZ_LZZL01000041.1, read as the reverse complement.
GTTCAGGTATGAGTACCTGACAATCTTCAATATGATGCAACATTTCCTTTCCGGGCTGAACAATTACAATGTCCCAGTCTTTTGGAAAATGATTTACAATATTTGATTTTGAGGTCTCAGTAAAATATCCGACTATAAGAATTTTCATTTTTAAACCACCTTTCATGCTCTATATCTATTTCGAAGAAAATCCGTTTGATGTTTGGCAATTAGAATCATTGCAAAATGTCTACACTGCTATCTGGATAACAATTGCAAAATATTTGAAGTTATATCTTTACTGAATTGATACTTTTCTTTTGACATAGCAGGATTAATTGCTGCTAAAGGTATTTCCCTTTCATAAAGGGAGCCATGAGTTCGTACGTCTTTAGTATTTAAATAAATACCTTCAATTTCGGCAAATGCATAATCTTCAGAGGCAAAAATGACGTAGTCTCCTATACTATTTATTGGCAAATGATAAAGTTCAGCAGCTTCTTTTTTGTTCAAAATTTCGTCAACTGATATTTGGGTAGACACAAATTGAAAGTATTTTTCCATTTCTTCTGCATTTTTCATATATACATAAAGTGTTCCACCTTCCTGATACCCATGATTTTCAATATATCTATCTTTTATTGGAGGTACGCATACAACATGAAAACCTGCTTGTTCAGATAAATTTTGAAAATTTACAAGAGTAGTTTTTTTATTCATTCCATGATCAGCAGTAATATAAATCTGGCGGGTTGGTTCTAATTCGTATATTTTTTTGATACAGTTATCAATATCGTTTATTTGCTTTTTAGGCTGTTCAGAGTTTGGTCCATAATGATGCATAATATAGTCATTAGTAGTGCAGTACACTATTTCAGGAGATTCTTTTTGTATGCACGTATATGCTGCATCTAAAATCCATTTGCTACCTTCTACACTTTGTATTTTTGGTGGCATAGAAATGCCTAACTGCTCTAAAAGGTTAAGGTCAGGATTTTCAGCACTAATTCCAAAATCAACATCTTCTCCATATACTTCAAGAATTTTTCCTTTTACTGTCAATAAAGCGGTTTTACCACCAATACTTTTAATGTGCTGCAATATTGTAGTAGCTTTCATAAATCCTTTCTCTTGTATAAATCCAGACTTTCCTGTTATGTGATTATAAAAGAAATTTCCTACCATTTGTGTCTCATTTGGCCAAAGTCCTGACAGAATAGAAGCATGATTAACGTTGGTTACTGTAGGAACTGCACCATAAATATTTTTTATGAATCCTTTTTGCTCACATAAACCATAAATATTTGGTGCATTTTCAGAAGTAAAATACTCTGGAGAGCACCCATCAATGACAACAATCATTATTTTTTGCATAATTTACATCCCCTTTAATCAAGACACTTATTTGTTTTTAGATTATCACCTCTATAATGCTTTGTAAAATATGAATAATATAATATAATGATTAGTAAATACTTAACAATATGAAATGAGGGATTTCAATTGACAATTCGTGATTTAGAAATATTTGTAGAAGTTTGTACTCAAATGAGTATGAGTAAAGCCGCTCAAAATTTATATATATCGCCATCATCAGTAAGTCAGTCAATATCAGCGCTAGAGAATGAATATAATACAAAGTTATTTGAGCGATTATCTAAAAAACTATATTTGACTTCTAATGGAAAGGAATTGCTTTTCCATGCAAAACAATTATTATATGATTTAGGGCAAATGAACTTAAAAATGAGAAATCTTTCATATCAAGGATTAGTACGAATTGGGGTTTGTACCACAATTGGTCATAAACTGATTTACCCGATATTAGAGAAATTCCAAGACATTTATCCTTCCGTAAATATTCAAGTTGAAATTGGAAATAGCTCCTACATAGAAGAAAAGATATTATCATATGATTTGGATGTAGCCATTATTCAAATGGAATCTCCTTGCAGTGAGTTAACATATATTGATTTTTTAGATGATAAACTAATGCTTGTTTGCCATCCAGAAAATCCCCTTGCTGAACAAACAATTAAAATTAATCAATTACGTTCAGAACCAATAATAGCCCGTGAACATGGAAGTAGAACTCAAAAAATGCTTCAAGATATTTTTGATGAATCGCATATTATTCCTAATGTTACATGGATTTGCAAAAGTATTGATTCTATAAAAGAAGCTGTAATTCATAATAAAGGAATAGCACTTTTGTCTAAGTACTTAATAGAAGACGAATTAAAAAACAGAAAAATCGCAAAAATAAATTTGGAAGAGTATAACTTTACTAGGAAGTTTTATATTTCTTACCATAAAAACAAGAACTTAACAGAATATATACATAACTTTATAATGTTATGTAGTGCAATAAAGGAGGCAAATGATACAAGGGAAAAATAGGAGGAAGATTATATTAGCAGATACCATTTCTAGAAAATTTATAGAAGAAAATTAAGAAATCTTAAGAGTTTTTTTAGTATAAGCTTAATATTTGTGTTTTATACTACTTTTATAGTAAGGCACAATCAAAAAAATAATAAGTTAATGTGCCTAAAGTGGGGGGATACAGCAAAATGGATGTTAGAGATTTTATAAAACAATATATAAAAAATCCCAAAACAGTAGGTGCTATAGCACCAAGCTCAGAGAAATTAGCATACAAGATGGTTGAGGATATTAATTTCTTAAATGCTTCCTGTATTGTTGAATATGGGCCAGGGACAGGAGTTTTTACAGAAAAAATATTAAGTAAGAAGAAAGATAGTACTGTATTTATAGCTATAGAATATAATGCAGATTTTTATAAAATATTAAAAGATAGGTTCAAATATGAGACAAACTTTATACTTATAAATGATTCAGCAGAGAATTTAAAAGAATATTTAAATAAGTATAATATTGATAAGGTTGATTATATAGTTTCAGGTCTTCCATTTGCAAGTCTACCTAACGCTATGAGTAAAAAAATATTATCAATTACGAAAGATGTACTAAAAGCCAAAGGTGAGTTTATAACTTTTCAATATAGTTTATTTAAAATGAAGCTTTTTAGAATGTATTTTGATAAAATTAAAATAAAAAAGGTGCTGTTAAACTTGCCACCAGCTTATGTTTTAAAATGTAAAAGTTAAATTCCTTTACGTTTCAAAAGCTATTATATTTCGTATAGAGTTACTTTTATGGCAAGAGCGTTTCTGATAGTTTTGTGAAAAATATGTTTATATGTATATTATAGCAGGTATCATTTGAGTCATTCTAAGTTAAAATTAATATTAACAATTTTACAGGCAGGTATGTTTAAGCTTTTTCTCAGAAAGGAAGTATATTTATGGAAACAAATATTTTAGTTGTGGATGATGATAAGAGTATTCGGAATTTAATTAAAGTTTATCTTGAAAATGAGGGATATAATATTTTAGAAGCTTCTAATGGAGCAGAAGCCTTAATTATGCTAAATGAAAATAAGTTTGACTTAATTATTTTAGATGTAATGATGCCGATTTTAGATGGTATAAGTACCTGTATGAAAATTAGAGAAAGCTATATTATGCCTATAATATTTTTATCAGCAAAAGATGAGGAAATTCATAAGATAGAAGGGTTAACGGTAGGTGCTGATGATTATATTACTAAACCTTTTGGATCTATGGAGGTTATAGCTAGGGTAAAGGCTCAACTTAGAAGATATAAAAAATTTAATGCAGAGCCTCAAAATAGCAGCAGTATTACTATTGATGATTTAACTATTAATTTTGATACTCATGAAGTTACAGTGAGAGGTGATAAAATTAAGCTTACTCCAAAGGAGTTTGATATATTAGAATGTTTAGCTAAAAACAAAGGGGTGGTGTTTTCAGTTCAGAAGTTATACGAGACTATTTGGAATGAAAAATTTGCAGTATCGGACACTTCTATTGTAGTTCATATTACTAATCTTAGACAAAAAATTGAAATAGACCCTAAGAACCCGAAATATATTAAAACAGTTTGGGGAGTTGGATATAAGATATGAAGAAAGGGATCATCAACAAAGTAGGAATAAAATTACTGATATTAATTCCTATCGATATAATAATAAGTTTATTATTTTTTGGATTTCTTCTTAATATGATTCATAAGATAATTGGTGACAATATTGATTTTTACGAAAAATATGGAGCTGTCATAGCTATCGTAAGTTTTACATTGGAATTGGTGATTTTTATAGTTATTTTTCTGATTGCAATTAATGGAAGGATTAAATATTTAAAGTATATCAGTAAAAGTGTCACTAATATAAAGACACAGCACTATTTAAATCCTATAGAGACAAAGGGGAATGATGAGATTTCTCAATTAGCTAAGGATATAAATACAATGTCTGAGAGACTTAAAGAAAATTATGAAAAAGAAAAAAAGCAGGAAGAAGCTAAAAACGAGCTTATAGTTGCTGTTTCACATGACTTAAAAACTCCACTAACATCTATTATTGGATATTTGGAACTTCTTAATAAAGATAAAGAAAGTTTTACAGAAAAGCAGCAAGAGTTTTTAAAAGTAGCTTATGAAAAAAGTGAAAATTTAAAGAAATTAATTGAAGAACTTTTTGAATATACTAAGCTTTCAAATAACTATGTGAAACTAAACAGAATTCCATTTAATATAGCTGTTTTAGTAAATCAGATAGTGGGGGAGCATGTTTTATTTTTAGCTGAAAAAAATATAAAGGTTGAAATTGAATGTACTAAAAATGAATTGATTTGTGAGATCGATATGCAAAAATTTATTAGAGTTATTGAAAACTTAGTAAAAAATGCTGAAAAGTATAGCTATAAAGACTCAACATTTAAAATTATAATGTGGGAAGAAGATAAAAATATTAAACTTTCTTTTATTAATGAAGGTAATAATATTAGTAAAGATGACTTGGTGAAGATATTTGATGAAATGTATAGAATCGATAAATCTAGAAATGTTGAAATTGAAGGATCTGGCCTTGGTCTTCCTATTTCAAAGAAAATTATACAACTTCATGGAGGAAGAATTTGGGCGGAATGTACTGGAAATAAAATTAATTTTAATATAGAATTGCCTAAATGTACTAGATAAATTTATCTAAAAGAAATCTTAAGAATTCTTAAGATTTTTCTAGTCCTTTATTTAATAAATGCCATGTACAATGAATCTTGTAGTTAAAAATGTATGAAATTTATAATTTTAAATATAAAAATTACTGCAAGAATAGAGGTATTAATGATGAATAAGTTATTTAAAGGCTTTGCTTTTTTGTTTTGGATAGCAATCCTAGTTGTATTCTTTAAATATCAATTGTATATTGATGGGGCAGGAAAAATAACTAGATTTTTGCAAGCATATCCTAATTATAGTACATTGTCATTTTTAATGATTGCTTCATTTAGGATTTTTACGCTTATTCCTTGTACTGCATTTATTATCAGTGCCGGAATGTTATTTAATCCTGTAAAAGCATTTATTTTAGTTACTATAGCGAATTTATTAAGTGAGATTTTTTTATTTTTATTTGTTAAAGCCACAATTGGTATGGGGTATCAGGAAAAAATAATTAATAAATATCCCAAAATATATTCACTAATTCAAAATAATAATGTTAAAATTTTGGCTCTAGGGGTTTCATCTCCTGTAGTACCATCAGATATAGTATGTTTCTTTTCTACATTAACGGGAATGCCCTTTAGTAAATATGTTTTAACTATATTTATAGCTGATACTCCTGTTATTTTACTATATACTTTCTTGGGGATAAGCATAAACTATTCTCTGTATGTGTTTATTGCAACTCTTATTATAATAATTTTAATGAGCTATGCAAGTTACAGAAAGTGGAATAGCAAAGTTGAGTTATAAAGTTTCTATGGTTAGATGATGTGAGTATGGTTATTTAAGTGAAAAGAGGAATCTAGTATCACTTGCAACTGATACGGTGAACCATATCATAGATAAATGACAACTTTTTTTGCCTTAAGTATTACATAAATTATGTTTTGCATAATAATATATATCATTGATACAGACTTAATGAAAAAGGATTTTCTCTAACAAAGTAAATACTTTAGGTTTATTGACATTTACTAAAAGAAAAAATATTGCTAGAAATAAATATTTCCAGCAATATTTTAATGATAAATTTTCTATTAATATAAAATTATCTAGAGTTTAGATTATATTATATATTTTTATATTCCTTCCTTTACATTATTATAATTTAATTCTTCATAACCATCCTTTTTATGTCCTAAAGATCTTGCTTTTATAATTTTTACTAGTCCATACATTACAACAGCAACTAAAGCTATAGGAATAAAGGTTCTAAGGCTTATTCCACCTTCGTTTGCAAATCCTAGTTTTGAGCAGACTATATACATTGATATCATAAAGAATATTACAAATCCGCAAGCCTCATAACGGTATTTCCATGGTTTTATATCTACAACGTTATTATCTTTCAACGTATATTCTGTAGCTCTTGGTTTTATTTTACCAATAACCAGCATGATTATGCAGCTTACTACAAATAAAATAGCTAATTGATAAAGATAATGTATATCTGGTTTTATTACTAATTGGAGTGTTCCATAAGTTAATACAAATAATACTATAGATATTTTAGCAGCTATAGCTGGAACTTTCTTTGTCACATAACCAATGAATACTATTGTAAATATAGGAACATTGAAGAAGCCATTAACTGTTTGTAAGTATTCAAATAATCCTTGTGGTGCATACATTATAAATGGTGCTATAGTCATAGAAATTATAGCTAAAATAAGTCCAAATAATTTACCCTTTGATATAATTTCTTTATCAGATTTGCCCTTTCCAAATACAGGACTATACACATTTAGCGCAAATAAAGTTGAAGCACTATTTAAAACTCCATTAAATACGCTTAATACTGAACCAAACATAGCTGCTGCAAAGAAACCAATTAATGGTTTTGGTAATACATCATTTACTAGTCTTGAATATAATAAATCTGGGTTTTTAACTCCTGCTCCATAGATATGGAAGGCTATAATTCCAGGTATTATAACTACTAAAGGTGTTAATACTTTTAAAAGACCTGCAAAAATTATTCCTTTTTGCCCTTCTGCTAAGTTTTTAGCTGCTAATGCTCTTTGAATGATTGCTTGATCTGTTCCCCAATAATAAAGGTTAACTAAAATCATTCCTGTGAATATAGTTCCAAAAGGTATTGGATCATGTGATGTTCCTATGGCATTAAATTTTTCCGCATTATTTGCTAATATATTAGATAATCCAGTAGAAAAGCTGCCATGACCAAAATAAATAAGTCCGAATATAGGTACCATTAATCCACCAATAGCTAGTCCTATACCGTTTAAGGTATCAGATACTGCAACTGCTTTTAATCCACCAAGTATAGCATAAATAAATCCTATTATACCGATAACCCAAACCATAATCCAAACACTAGCTGTATAGCTTATACCAAACGTTTCCTGAACGTTAAATATTTGAGCTAGTGCAATAGCACCTGAATAAAGAGTTATTGGAAGTAAATTTGAAACATAACCTAATAAAAATAATATTGAAACTATCTTTTTAACACCTGAATCAAAACGTTCTTCAAGAAAATCGGGTACAGTTGTAACCCCTTGTTTTAAGTATCTTGGAAGTAAAAATAAAGCTACAATTACAAGGGTGACACCAGAACCAACTTCCCAGCCCATAACGCTCATATTACTGCTATAAGCCTGGGCGCTCATTCCAACAAAGTTAGATGCACTTAAATTTGTAAGTAATAAAGATGCACCAATAACGCCACCTGTTAAGCTACGTCCACCTAAGAAGTAAGAATCCTTTGAATTATTTTTCTGTCCTTTTAATTTACGATAGGTAACGGTTGCTACCAATATGATACAAAATAAAAATGAAATAATGGTTAACATGTTTTTTCCTCCTTTTAAAGTAGAAACGTTTACTAAGTCCATAATATTTTCTGAATATTTTTATGGATATTAAATCTTCACATTCCTGTAATCTAGAAGATGTTATTGTTTTCTGTAATCGTTAATCATATTATATTGAAATCGTTCTATTATAAAAATTTAAATTATTAACTTTTCTTATAAAATATTAACTTAATTAAAAATAAATTTTTAAGATGCATTTTATTCTTAACTTGTTATTTTTTTTCATGTGTCTTATAATTTCCTAAGGTGATGATTATGAAGATAAAAAAGATCACAAAAATAAGTAATAGAATAACTATATATTTTTCAATTATAATATTTGCATTAACTTTAGCTGTTACATCATCTATAAGTTATATTTTTTCTAGAGAGATAACTAAGCAGTATAATAATGTTGCGGCGGAGAAAATAAACGTAATTTCTAAAATACTTAATGAAAATTTAGATTCTATAAGAAATGATGCTTACATGATTGAAAACGATAAGAATATTTATGACTATATGTATAAAGTTAATAAAAACAATTCTGCTTATTCGGAGGCTAATACTGAATTTTTGGATAGTCTTTCGGAATATTCCAAATGGAGCAATTATATAAGTTCTGTTATTCCATTAACAACGGATAAAAAAGTAATGGATCCTTTATATTCACAATATCCTTATAGTGAATTAATTTATGGAAACAAGGAATTGGACAACTTCATTGAAAGTGGTTATTCAAACAAATTCTCAGCTCCCAACACTTTTCCATTTAATTATGAAAATCCTGATTACGAAAAAAAGACTAATATAACTTATTTTTCTAGGTATTTAGATAAAGAAAATTACTCGTTATTAGGGTATCTCATGATTAACATAAAGAAAAAGAATTTATTTACAAACATAGATGACTATTGCAATGGAGGCTTTGATAGTACTTTTATTGTTGATCAAAATGGCAATTTGATCTATAAAATAGGAAATATCGATTATGATAAAGCAATGTTAGAAAAAATTAATAATGATACTGTAAAGGTCAAAAATGAAAAATATATTGAATTTAATAGTGTCATTGAAGCATATCCAGAATGGAGAGTTATAGGATTAATATCGTTAGATTCTTTAAATAAGAACCTTAATGATATTAAAGTACTAATTTGTTGCATTGGTATTTTCAGCATTATAGTCGTACTTTTTATAAGTCATATTACTTCAAGAAAAATTACTGATCCTATATATGATATTACAAAGGCAATGAATAAATTTGAAAATGGAGAATGGCCAGATAAGTTGGAAGCTAAAACTGAGGATGAACTTAAATATCTTATAATTAGTTTCAATAAGATGATTCACAATATGAAAAATTTAGTTGAACAAATTTATAAAGAAGAGGAAGAAAATAAAAAACTAGAAGTAGAATCTATGAAAACTCAGCTGGATTTATTGCAATCTCAAATTAACCCTCATTTCATACATAATACTTTAAACACAATAAACTATTTGGCTATAAAAAATAATCAAGGAGAAATAAGAGAACTTATTCAATCATTTAACAGTCTGCTCAGACAAAGTATATCGACAAGCAAAAAGCTTATAACTTTAAAAGAGGAACTTACCTGTACACAAAATTATCTAAAAATACAAAAGTATAGATATGGAGATATAGTTAAACTAGTATGTAATATACCTGAAGAATTGAATAATTGTTTAGTACCGAAACTCATTCTCCAGCCACTTATTGAAAATTCCTTGTATCATGGAATCGTGCCTAAGGGCTATGATGGTACTATCATAATAGATATATCGCCCCAAAAAGATTTTATAAACATAAGAATTATTGATGATGGTGTGGGAATTGGTAAGAAGAAAGCTACTCACAAGGGCTTTAATGGGATAAGCTTGGATAATATAAGTGAAAGACTTAGATTATATTTTGGAAGTGAATATGACTTAAAAGTATATAGCAAAATTGGAATTGGAACTTGTATAGAATTTAATATTCCATACATTTATTAATATATATATTGCAATGCACAGTTTACAATTAACAATTTTTAATTGCAACATATATACAATGAAAAATAGCAAGTCAATGTGTAAGGGAGGTAAAAAACATGTACAAAGTAATGGTTGTAGACGATGAAATACCAGCACGGGAAATTCTATCTTACATTATAAATTGGGAAGAAACTGAATTTAAAATAGTATATAGTGCATCAAATGGTAAGGAAGCATTAGACAAATACTCTGATATAAAACCAGATCTTATTATTACAGATATACAAATGCCTATAATGGATGGTCTAGATTTAATAGAAGAAATACAAAAAATAAATAAAGCACAGAAATTCTTAATATTAAGCTGCTATGAAGATTTTACTTATGCTCAAAGAGCTATGAAAATGGGAGTAACAGACTATTTAATAAAAGATTTAATAACTCCCAATGATCTATACGGAATATTAGCCAAAACTAAAACAGATTTTGATAATATGAAGTTTAAAAGTGCTGAAACTAAAAATGAAAGTAAACTTTTAGATTTTTTTAAAAAGAATAAAGATATCACACTAAGAAAGCTTATATTTAATGACATAAGTGATGATGATTGTTATAGACTTATTGAAAACCTTAACCTTAATTTAAAGGGAAAACTTTTTGCTTTATTCTTAATACAGATAGATAATTTTTTTAAATACATAGAAGATGAAGAATTCTATACAAAAACCTTAAATAATATAATAGAAAATGTTTCTGAAGTTATGGAAGAACTGAGTATTGGAGAATGCTTTTATAGTGAAAATGGGGAATTTACTGCTATTGTGAGACTAACTCCAACCATTAGTGAAGCAGATATAATAAATGAATGTTATTATTTAGCTCAGGAAATAAGACGAAGAGTTTCTATTTTGAATAATATCAGTTTAACAATAAGTGTAAGCTCAACCTTTAAAAAGCCATTTAGAATAAAAAAATACTTTGATGAAGCCTTTAAACTCTCTAAAATGAAGGTGTTTCTAGGTAATGACACTATAATTTTAAACAATACCTTCGTTAAAAACTTAAACTTAGATACTGATACTTTAACTAAAAGAATTAACGCTATCAATATAGCTATTGAGCAGAATGATATGGAAGACTTAAAATTAGAATTAACATATTTATATGGTAAGGATATAAGGGGCTTTATGCAGTTTAATTATCTAAATTATATAAACTCTTCGCTTTTGGATTTAGTAGTAAGAACCTGCAATAGATATTCAATAACTTATGAAGATATTTTTTCAACTTCATACATACCTATAGAAATCCTATCAACAAAGGAAACCGTTGAAGAAATGAGAAGCTGGTTTATTGAGATATTTTCAAAAATAATAAATATCAAATGTAATAATTCTTTTAGAAACAAGTATAGCAAAAAAGTATCTGACTCTATTGAGTACATAAATAAAAATCTGTTTAATCAATCACTAAGTTTAACAGATATAGCAGAAAACATTAATGTACATAAAGTTTATCTTTGCAGAATCTTTAAAGAAGAAATAGGCGAAAATGTAACACAATATATATTAAAGGCTAGAATAGAGAAATCTAAAGAAATTATTATATCTACCAATTATAAGCTTTACGAAATATCAGACAAACTTGGATTTAATAGTCCTCAACAATTTAGTATGCTGTTCAAAAAAGTCACAGGCATGACCCCAAACCAATTTAGAGACTCATATTTTAAAAATTTGTAATTTCGGACTTGCTATTTATCTTTATGTACCTAATTACTATATAAGTTGAGATAATGAAGCCACATAACTATTGCTTACATGAATACGAACGCAAAATATTTAATTCAACTTATATAAAAACTTGTTGAAAGGAATTTATAGTATATGAACAAGAGAATACTTTTAGCTGTTATTTTAATTTTATCTAGTTTTGCTTTTTCCTGCGACACTGTAAGTAACAAACAGGATGCTAAAAAATCTGACTTAGTCATTGCTGTTATTTATAAAACTTTAGATGAAACTTGGTTTCAGGAAGAAAGTGAAGCTGCGAAGAGTCAGGCTTTAAAAATGGGGGCTAAAGAGGTGATTACTATAGATGCTAAAATGAATCCAGATGTGTATTTGTCTGCTTTGGACAACTTAATTACTCAAAAAGTAAACGGAATTTTAATATGCATTCCGGATCAAAAACTAAGTAAAATAACCATAGAAAGGTGTAAGAAAGCAAATATTGCCGTTATCGCCTGTGATGATCCTCTTACTGATGAAGGAAATTATCTTGCTCCATTTGTTGGAATAGATTCTAATCAAATTGGACGAGATATGACTAATCTTATGGTAGATTACTTAGAGAAAAATAATAAAATGACTAATCCGAGGTCCTCTGGACTTTTGCTTATGTCAATGGATTCGGTATCTAGCTGTATACCTAGAACAGAGGGACAATTAGAGACGTTTAAAAACAGATTTCCAAACTTTCCAAAAGAAAATATTTTTCAAGCAGAATATAATGGGCAGTCAGAAAAAAGCTTTTATTCTGCAGCTTCCACTATTACCGATAATAAAAATATTGAAAATTGGTTTGTCATGTCAGCAAACGAAGCAGGCACCATTGGTGCAATAAAGGCACTTGAACAATCAAGCCTTGCAAAAAATGCTGTAGTTGTAGGAGTTGGAGGTTATGTAGCAAAAGATGAATTTCAAAAAGAAAATTCTCCTCTTATAGCTTCTGCATATATAAGCGCTACGGAGGTAGGACAGATTGCATCGCAAGAACTTATGGAAAATCTTTTGGATGGTAAAAATATACCTGATAAGTATTTAGTTACAGACAAAATAATCACTAAAGATAATTATCAAAGCTTAATACTTAAATGATTTGGAAATAATATAAATCAGAAATATTTAGTGTTGAGATCACTAAGCATTTCTGATAACATTAATTTTATTTTAAGGTTATTCAATTGTACCTTTTATCGTTTCAAATTGCTTCAAAAAGTCCATGATCTCTTTGAGCGGTTTTTGCTGTCCATCAAGTAACCATTTCTGCCAAATCGCGTAAACACCAGCTGACATGAAGGCTGTTAGGTATTCATCGTTATCTGCGGCATAAAATCTAGTTATTTCCTCTATGAAAATCTGCTGAATAATTGGTTCATATCCACGGTCAATAGACAAGAGTAAATCATCACCAAACGTATTAAAAAATTGCAATAAGCTATCGAATTTGGAAGAGAATTGAGAGTTTTGACGAATCACATCAAAGACAGCTGCAATCTTTGGCTGATAATACTCATACAAAATCTGCTCAAGCCCGTCAAAATTGCGGTAAAAAGCCATACGGCTCACGCCTGCTTTTTTACAAACTTGAGAAACTGTCAGTGTTGATAATTTTTCTTTTGTAAGCAATTGCAGCATTGCTGTTGTGATAAAATCTTTCGTATCATTTTTGATGGCTTGTGCGTGTTTAGTTGCTGCCATTACAATACCTCCCTTACTGCCACAGATGATCGTTTATGAGTTGATTTTGTCCTAATGACAGTATATACTAAAGGCACAGAGGTTACAAGTGAAACAATAGCTAAAGGAGGAAATTATGATGGAAAAAGAATTGGTTTTAGTAACAGGTGGTAGTGGTTTCATTGCTGTTCACATAATATTGAAACTTTTGAAGCAAGGATATCGTGTTCGGACAACGCTTCGTACAATATCACGCCAAGACGAGGTTAAATCAATGCTCGCTCAAGGTGGTGTAACTGATTTTGAAAACTTGGAGTTCATCAAGGCAGATTTAACAAGTGATAGGAACTGGATGGAAGCTGCAACGGGTGCGACTTACGTTATTCATGTAGCATCGCCAACACCAGCAACCCGTCCAGATGATGGCGATGAAATGGTGAAAATGGCGGTTGATGGCACATTACGTGTGATGAAGGCAGCGAAAGCGGCAGGCGTTAAACGTGTAGTCCTAACTTCTGCTTCCGGGGCAATAATTTCAGGCCATAAATCTCACCCTGAGATTTTTACAGAGGAAGATTGGACGGACTTGTCGGGCGATATTGATGCGTATCAACGTTCAAAAACTATGGCAGAACATGCGGCTTGGGAGTTTGCGAAGAAGGAGAATATGGAGCTTTCAGCGGTAAATCCGGCGGCGGTTATGGGGCCAGTACTAGGCCAAGACTTTTCACACTCCAACCAAGTTGTTCATTTGATGTTGACTGGCAAAATGCCATTCCTTTTAAAAGCTGGCTTTGATTGCGTTGATGTGAGAGACGTCGCAGACTTACATTTGCTCGCAATGATACGTTCAGAAGCCGTAGGAGAGCGGTTTCTTGCTACGACAGGAGAAAATTTGACATATAAAGAAGAAGCGAAAATTTTGAAGAGATGCTTAGGCAGCACAGCGAAAAAGGTCCCAACCAAAGAAATACCAAATTTTATCGTGAGATTTCTAGCACTTTTTATCAAAGATTTGCGTATGCCAGCTAAGTTTTTAGGCCAAAACACCGCTTGTAGCAATGCAAAAGCTAAAAAATTGCTTGGCTGGCAGCCAAGATCAGCAGAAGAAGCAATTATAGCAACCGCGAAAAGCATGGTTGAGCTCGGGTTGATTTATAAATAGAGATTCGATGCTGACAATGCGGCAAACTAGTTGTAGTTTTAAAGAAGTTTAGCAATTTAAACAGAGTTTGATTAAAATTACAAAATGGTAAGGCTATATTTATAATGTATAGCCTTATGAATATAATAGCAAAAAGTAGCATAGGCTAGGCATTTTAAGAAAGTTAAGATGTCTAGTTTTTGTTGCACAAAAAATATTACTGGAAATTAAAATTTCCAGTAATACTCTAATAATAAATTTGCTATTATAACAAAATTATCATTCAAAAGATGAAAGAAGGCTATGTTTGAACCAATGAAGTTTGAAGTTTCTTTACATCGCTTTTAGGAGGTAGTCCGAACATACGTGTATATTCTCTGCTAAATTGGGATGGACTTTCATATCCTACCTTGAAAGCGGCATCTGCGGCATCCAAGTTTTCGGTTAGAAGTATATGTCGTGCCTCCTGCAATCTAATTTGCTTTTGATACTGCATTGGACCCATTCCAGTTACTTTTTTAAAATGACTATGCAGGGAAGAAGTGCTCATATTAACTTCTTTTGCGAGAGCTTCTATCCGTAGTGGCTTATTAAAATCACGAGTGATAACATTAATAACCCTTGCTATACTGCGAGATTGAGTTCCCATCAAGGCAAATTGGCTGACTTTATATCCTTGTTCGTCTTTTAGAACATGGTAAAAAATTTCCTTGATGATAAGGGGCGCAAGAAAGGGAATATCATCTGGGGAATCAAGCAGTAGAAGAAGCCTAGTTATAGCCTCAAGCAGTGAGGATTTATTTTTGCTCACAAATACTCCGCGGCCACAATTAATTTTTTTATGAGCTAGCTGGTTGGATTCGTTTAAGATACTTAGAATCAGATCAGCATTGAAAAAAAGTTGTATACCTAGATACGGCTTATCGTTTGAAGCATTGAGTATTTGACCTATAATCGGAAGCTGCACTGAAGCAACCAAATAGGATGAGGGATCGTATTGATATGTTTCATCTACAAGGGTTACTAATTTAGTGCCTTGCGCAACAATACATAATGATGGATCATAGACGGTATTGAGTGGTTCGGTAATATCTGACATACGAAGCAAGTATAGGGATGGAATAGCAGTTTGATGAGATCCATCGCTAGTTACCAGACGATTTAAAATGCTGGCTAAGTTCTGTTGCATCTGCAGGATTTTGTCCATTTTGTCACCTACTTTTTTATTTAATGATGACATAATTATATATATATTTGGACGATTAGGCAATAATCAAATATTTTTATGATACCTCTCTTATTCCTGTCTCTAGTATAATAAAACTGAAGTTAAGCCTGGTGACGCAAGATTATGACTTTTGTTATAAGGAATATATCAGCAATTAAAAGTGTAGCTTTTATAATATATAGCATAGCCAACTAATAGTCAGCAAAATTAACTAAATTAAAAAGTATTAAAGGAGATAAAATATTATGAGATTATTATTTGATAAGACTTTTATAAACAAATTGGAATTAAAGAATAGATTTATTCGTTCAGCTACCATTGAAAATATTGGAGGTAAGAATGGGCATTTATCAGATAAAGTTATAAAGTTGTACGAAGATCTTGCAAAAGGTGGTACTGGACTTATTATTACAAGTTCAATGTATCTTACTGAAACATCACAAATTTTTCCTGGACAGTTTGGTCTATACAATGATGAACTTGCAGAAGAGTACGCAGAGTTTACATCGATAATCCATAAATTTGGTAGTAAAATTTTTGCCCAATTTGATCACACTTGTTTTAATGGAAAAATAGTTGGACCTAATGACTTAACAATTGATGATATTAAAGTAATGGTTAGTGAATTTGGTGATGCAGCAGCAAGAGCTAAAAAAGCTGGCTTTGATGGTGTTCAAATTCATTCAGCTCATGGAGGATTATTTAGTCAATTTTTAATCCCTCGTTTTAATAACAGAAATGATGTATATGGAGGAAGTATACAGAATAGAGCAAGAATAATTTTTGAAGCGTACAAAGCTATAAGAGATAATGTAGGTTTAGATTATCCTATTGCAATAAAAATTAACTCTGAAGATTGTCTGGAAGATGGAATGTCCTTTGATGAATGTAAACAGGTATGCAAAGAATTAGAGAAACTAGGGATGGATGCTATTGAGATCAGCGGAGGTACGAATTCATCAGGACCGAATAAAAGCTTTGCAAGAAAAGTATCAAAGAATGATACACCTTATTTTAAAGCTTATGCTGAAGAAATGGCAAAGATTCTTAATATACCAGTTATTTTAGTCGGAGGTAATCGTGATTTTAATGTTATGACAAATATTTTAAATGAAACTTCAATTGAATACTTCTCAATTTCAAGACCTTTATTATGCGAAAGTGATTTAATTAACCGTTGGCAAGAAGGAAATTTAGAACCTGTTAAATGTGTTTCTTGTAATAAGTGTTTAGAGGCTATAGGAAGTGGTAACGAAGGAATTTGCATTTTTAACAGATAAATATTCTTTATCTTCAAATACAATATGAGGAGGTTATTTTATGAAATTATCTATTATATACCACAGTGAATCAGGAAAAACAAAGAAGGTTGCTGATGCCATGGCAAATACTATTAAGGAAATAGGTAATCTGGAAGTAAAAGCAATGAGTATCGATGATATTGAGGAAAGCTTCATAAATGAATCTGTTGCTGTTATTTTTGGATCTCCCACCTATTGTGGCACATGCTCCTGGCAAATGAAAAAATTCTTAGATACGTCTGTAAAAATAAATTTAAGTGAAAAATTAGGAGGGGTATTTGCCACTGGAAACTATATTGGGGGCGGCGCTGATTTTGCTGAAATCACATTATTGGGTTGTCTGCTTGTTAGAGGAATGTTAGTATATTCTGGTGGAACAAAGCAAGCACCTACACATTTTGGCGCAGTGCTTACTAATGTTGAAGATGAACTTCAAATCAATAAAGCAGAAATATTTGCTAAGAAATTTGCTAATAAGGCTTTAGAATTGTTTTAATAAAGATAATGAATTAAATCTCTCATTAAAACTTTTTTGATCTTTTTCAGTCCACCCTCGCTCTGCTAATTTTTGTAAAGCTTCTTTACTATAAGATTTTTTGCCAAATCTCTCATATATTCTCGTTGCTAAATATTTATTCATCCAAGTTGGTTTAAGTTCTATCTGTACTGCATGAACTACTTTTATAATTGATTTATAGTCATACTGATCTGCTTTCAAGAATTTTTCTGTTTCTTCAATAATATATAAAATATTTAAAATTTGTTGATTTTCTATATTATATCTCTATAATACTTCTAATTGCTCCATGTATAATAGTGCTATTTTATTCTTTTCATCAAATCACTATGTAGAGCATTAATATGTTGAATATGATATAACCCTTCTTTATGTTTACTTCTTTTTATATGTTTGTATACTAAGATAAATAAACATTTGCAGATTATTGCATAAAAATTATATGCAATTAAATAAAAAATAATTAATTAGAATATCACATTATTTGGAAATGAGTTGGTAATATTCTAATTAGTTATTTCATAGTTAGATGATTGGTGAAATATTAATATTGCCTTAAGTAAAAAGACAATCAACATATCAAGAATTAATGCTGATTGTCTTTATTTATATAAACTTATGATAATAGACTAGCTCTATTATTTTTTTATAAATTTATACGAAACAGATACTATCACAAGTATGCTGAATGCGATATAAAAACCTATTCTAAAATCGCTCACGCCTAAACTTATAATAAGTAAAACAGCTATAATGATAATTGTGATAATCGCACTTAATCTTCCTTTAATAAGTGGGGAGTCATATATTTCATTTTTTTCTCTGTGCTTTAACCAAATTATATAAGTTAATAAATTGACAGTCCAGTTAAAAAAAGAAAAATATGAGGAGGAAGATATTAAATAATTAAAAAGTTTTGTACCTAAAGCAAAAGCTATTAGAACAATTAATATTGAAATTACTCCAGTTGTAAGCCAAGAATACTTAAGTAATCCTCTGGCGGTAAAAATTTTTAACTGTTTTGGAGCATCATTTGCTTCTGACAGTGATGAAAGTATTTGAACACAACTATAATAAGTACCTATCATTACAGAAAATGTTGATACTAATATAACTGCATTTATTAAAGCAGATGCCCATCCGTAACCTATATTGCTAAAACTCTGAACAAAAGGAGATATATCAGTATTTATTAAGTTCCAAGATACTGTAGAAATAATAACAAACATAGAAAGTATATAAAGAAGAATAATTCCTATTGTTAAAAGAATTGTTGCCTTAGGTATTTCGATGCGAGGATTTCTTACTTCTGAAGTTGCCATGGCAACAGTACTAACTCCTGCATAAGTAAATATTACTATTAACATTGATTGGAGGAAACCGGATACTCCATTAGGAAAAAATGCAGTAAGACTGGTAAATGGATTTTTTGGGGGAAGAATACCATTTCCTGAAATGAAAAAAATCCCCAATGCAACAAAAAATATTATAATAGCTATTTTTGCTATAGACATTATAGACTCTATGTATCCAAAATATTTGGTTCCAAGCCTATTTATAAATATCACTATAATTAAAGCAGCTAGAGAAAATATAGAAGATGAAATGTTTGGAATCCAGTACTTTAAAAATATGCCTGCGGCAATAGCTTCAGAACCTAGTGTTAAAATTCCAGAAATAAATATTACCCATCCTAATAAGAAACCTGTAAATTTTCCCATGTATTGTTCTGCGTATACTCGGAAAGAACCTTTAACAGGCCTATTTATACTTATACTTGTCATTGAACCAAGCACCTGGGACATGATTAAACCACCAAATAAAAATGCAATTATAACTGAAGGACCAGCTTCTCTTATGGCTAAGCTTGAACCTAGAAAAAAGCCTCCACCGATTACTCCACCGATTCCTATTCCTGCTAGACTATAAGCATTCAAACCTCCTTTTGATATATTATTAGCGCCATTGTTTATATAACTTTTTTGTTTTGAATGTATCACATATAACCCTCCTTAGTACAAATTATATTTAGTATTCCACATTTTATTGTTTTTAATAGAATTAATCTAGAAATAAAATAATTAATTCAACGTTATAACATGTTTATAAATAATAAGGTGTTTATAAGTGTAACAATATTTTGATAAACTTGAAGTTTATGACGCATACTAATATAGACATTCATAAAAATCATAAATATTTATACAACAAATAATGAGTTTCCATGATATGGATAGTTAGGGGGTAATATTTAAATGTCAAACTTAGTAATTAATACAGTCATAAAGACAATTGCAGCATATGCTTTCGCATTAATCTTAGCAAGAATTTTGGGAAGGAAACTTATATCTCAAATGACATTTTTTGATTTTGTAGTAGGTGTAACGATGGGAACATTGGTAGCAAATGCAATGGTAGATTCAACAAATCTATCATCATCATCTGTAGCAGCATTATTAATAATAACAGCTTTAAGTATAGGAATCGCTTTTCTTAATATCAAAAGCTTTAAGATAAGAAAAATGACTGATTCTGAGCCTGTAACTTTAGTGAAGGATGGAAGTATTGTAGAAGAAAATATGAAAAATACTAGAATGACAGTTGGAGAATTAATGATGAAGATGAGAGAAAAAAATGCCTTTAGTTTAGCTGATGTAGAATTTGCAATAATGGAAACTGATGGAGAGTTGTCTGTGCTTACCAAAGCCGATAAAAAGCCAGTGACTCCTTTACAAATGAATATTAAAACTCAAAGTGAAGGGCTTATGAAAGATGTGATAATCGATGGTGAGTTAATGGAAGAAAATTTAAAAACTGCAGGAGTAGATAAGAATTGGATTAAGAATGAGTTGCAAAAGCAAAATGTTAAAGATTTTTCAGATGTATTTTATGCAGGTATATATGGCAATAAAAAACTACATATATCAAGAAAATCCGAGAAAGATCAGGAGAAACAGGGACAATATGGGATAGAGTAGTATAATCATTACTCCATTATTTTTACATAGGAGATTTTTATTAATATAAAAGCACACAAATTTTTATAATATTAATAAAATGGAAGTGAAAAAGTTATATTTAGGAGAAATAATATTTATGGAATACCATAATAACTTAGAGGCTACAAACGGGAAATTTCTTGAAGCAATTGGAAATTTAAATGAAGCATTTTTAGATGAAAGAAGCGATTTAGTATACTATGAATATCTTGCTAATATAGCACCAACAGCTAGAGAAAGAAATATAATATATTCTATAATGCAGGATGAACGTGTAAATGCAATTTTATTAAGAAGGATGTATCAGGAACTTTCAGGCATCGACATTACACATGAAGCAAAGGAAAAACTTGTAATGCCTCAATCGTATCTTGCAGGTATTAGCGAGATAATAAATAGAGAATCGAGGGAGATTGAGAGATATAAAAGAATTAGAAAAGGATTTCCGGATGGGTCATCATATATACAAACGCTATCTAACATAATTACAAGAGAATTAAATAACATTACTCAGCTTAATACTATACTATCATCAAACAGCACTTTAAATAATTCATCATTAAATGAGAATTACTTACAGCAGCATACAGCTAATTTCA
Organism: Clostridium sp. BL-8; assembly: GCF_002006495.1. Lineage (NCBI taxonomy): Bacteria > Bacillati > Bacillota > Clostridia > Eubacteriales > Clostridiaceae > Clostridium > Clostridium sp. BL-8. The sequence goes on along the minus strand of NZ_LZZL01000041.1, from coordinate 489 downwards.
CGTTAGATGATTGGGATAGGTTTATAAGACCATTAGTTAGTAGCATTTTATCAGAAGATGGGGATAGTAACTCAATACGATTTTTTCAAAAATTAATTTTAACAGGAATACTTATTGGTTTAGGAAATAAACCTCTAGAAGCAATTGAACTGGTGGAAAGATGGCAGCAAAATGAAAATTCTGATTCCTATGGAGTTGGTAAGTTGATGTATGAAAATTAATTAGTATTATTATGAACATATATTATAAATTTTTATAATAATAATAAAGAATTCACCAAATTTAAATCTATTATTTTTGCTCCCTGCACATAGGGGGGCTTTTTGTTTTCTTAACATAACAATATGATTTTGGATATTTAATTATAAGCACACAGATATAGAAGAGTGTTTTTTGAATTATATTAAATAACCTTAAAGTTAATAGAAAATAATTTTGACCTGTTGTAAAATGAAATTGAACTAATAAAAAATCCATAGTTGATTATTC